>NZ_JAVRCI010000116.1:0-17679 GCF_034530835.1 Nostoc sp. DedQUE12b
CCCAGCCTTCAGATGGAATGGCTTTTATCTCACAATGCTTAACCCGAACTCAGGTGTATTAATAACTCATATCAAAGGTAGAAAATATGCAAACAATTGGTACCCAAAAAGATAGTGCAGCTTGGGTTATTCAAACTTGGGCAGCTTTTGTGATTTCTATTTCTATGACCAGCTTCGGTATTGTAAACTTACCTGTAAATGGCTGGGTGAAAGGCTTTATGGGTATGGGTATGGCTTTCTCTGTTGGCTCAACTTTTACTTTGGCAAAAACTACTAGAGACTTGCACGAAACTAGAAGATTAACCGCTAGGTTAGACGAGGCAAAAGTAGAAAAATTGCTTTCACAACACGATCCTCTAAATTTCAAATGAAGGGAGTTAGCCCTTACAGGGAATTCAAAATTATCCTTGCATCAGAAATTAAATACATAACGAAAAACAAAAGGACTGGATATACCAGTCCTTTATTATATTGATTTAACGTTTTTATCTTAATAACGGGATTTTTTGGTTTTTAACTTTTGCTTTTTACGCCGACGTTCGCTAGCAACAACTGCCTGTTCTACAGGATAACCCACTAAAGGAATTACCTGATATTTGCGCTCGTCTTCTAATTTTCTCAGTTCAGTGTAATCAACCCAGTGAATACAATCAACCGGACAAGTATCAATTGCTTCTTGAATAATTTCCTCAGCGTCCCCATCTTGCCGAACCACGCGCGATCGCCCGTAATCTGGTTCAATGTAAAAGGTGTTACGCGCAACATGAGCGCAATGCTTGCAACCAATACAGGTGATTTCGTCAACATAAACACCATTTTGGCGCAACATACCACCCAATTCCGGTTCTAAACCAGAACGTTCTGGAGCATCCCGTAAAAAACCCCCTAGTTCTGGTTCCAAACCGGAACGGTTATCTTCTTGTTCTTCCAGCGACGGCAGAAAATCAGCCATTACGCACTCCAGCGCTGTACTACCAGGCGAATTGAACCATCTTCATTTTTTTGTTGTTCAGAAACTTGAAAACCAACACGAGCGGTTTCTTTCAGAACTGTTTGATAAGCATAGCGCTGTGTTATTTGGCGCAAAAATCCATCTACAGACAAATCTTGTTGCCAATATTGCAAGTCAGCCACCAATTCATATTCCTTGCCATTCCATCTAAAGCCGATGTCATAGCCATTTTCCTGCTCAATACTAACTTCCGCAGGATGGGTTTGACCGCGATAGCCACGAACTTCTCGTGGGCCGGGTTTCCAGTCTACGCCCAATTCAGTCAAAGCATCTTTCAAAGAATCAAGGTTACGGATTTGAGTCTTAATTTGGCTAAAGTGTGACATGGTGGTTGTGAATTAATAACACTAAACTACTGTGAAAACTTACCAATCGCTGTAAGTGGTGTGTGTATTCGCCAGATTAGATTGCTGCACCTTGGCGGCGAAATATTCTGAGGTTGGCTCATGATTAAGTACTTGCCCTAGCTGTGCCTCTATTGCTGCTGTAACTTCAGCGCAAGAATTACCCACAATGCCAGTGACTTTCTCTTGTACCCGACCGTCTGGATAGATTATGAACTCTAATGTCTCCATTCTTTTGGTCAACCAGGATAAGTACGCTTAAATTGTACTGCCTTAGCAGAAGGCTACAAATATAGCCGTAGGAACATTTTTAGATACTAACTCGCCATTTGTTAATTAATGTTCCATCTTTCAACATATATATCTCAGAATCTTTACAAAACTTATTAGTATTATAAGCACACACATCAGTATTTAGTTAGTTTCTCTTAACCTCATTGATTAGTCAAGGTAATTACTGGAGCTGGCCAAGTAAGCTGCAAAAGTCCTAAAAATAAGCATTAGAGGTAGTATAGTCAGCAAGATAATTCACAAAAATATAAAATTTATTGAAAAACTTTATTCCTACCATTCAACCTACCTTATTCTTTTCCAGATAGGTTGAATGCAGTACAGTATCAGTCTAAAGCAAGATAATGGGGTATACGTAGGTATTGTATTAAGTCTTTGATATAGTTACTGTAGCTGGCATCGGCTGTAGAAAGATTTTTAAACTGCGATCGCTGAAAGCGTTGGTGCAGCCATCGCTATTTTCTGCCATTGGTGAGATTTATCAACCTCGACTCTAGATAGTTAAATATGTATAAATTTGCCCCAGCTTGGGAGAAGGAGCAAATAGTCTTTGGTGCTGCGCGACCTGGATACACCGACAAGAATGTTCAGGATTGGATAGAGTTCATGAAGCGTCAAGATATCAAGCGTGTTTGCTGTCTTCTTGATGAACAACAGCTAGGTTCTTACTCTAATCTTCTAAACATATACAAACAGGAATTTGGGAATCAGCTAATTTGTTGGGCACCAATTGTAGATTTCCATTTATCTGATTTAGAAACCCTCACACAGAAAATACTTCCTTTCTTAATAGAAGCTGATAAACAAAAAGAGAAAGTTGTTGTACACTGTTCTGGTGGAATTGGGCGTACTGGACATGTGTTAGCGGCATGGCTAGTTAGTGTCCGAGGATTATCAAATCAAGCTGCAATAAATGCTGTCAAAAAAACAGGTAGAAATCCTTATGAAGCTGCGATCGCTGCTTTATTTATAGGTAGAAATCCTCTGACAGTTATAAAAGAACTTAACGCGCTTCTGAATGATTGCCGTCTCTCAGTGAATAAAACATTTTGATGCTATCATCCTGTTTAATCAGTATATTGACGAGGTAACTTCTATGGCAATGGTTCTTGATAAAGTAGTTCCTTTTGGGAGGTCAATGGATGAGTATATAAAAATATTCAATTTAACAAATACAGATTTAAATAAAAAAATCATTGGGATTGGTGATGGGCCAGCAAGCTTTAATGCAGAAATGACACGTCAGGGTAAAAGTGTAGTTTCTGTTGATCCATTGTACCAATTTTCTGGTGATGAAATATTGCAAAGATTTAATGAAGTGGTAGATAACATCATTAATCAAGTCAAGTCTACAACGAATGATTGGGTATGGAGCTATCATAAATCTCCAGATGATTTGCGACACAATCGAGTGAAAGTTATTCAAGAATTTCTGTCTGATTATGAAACTGGCAAAAAGAGCAATAGATACGCAGTCGGTGAATTGCCAAAATTAGCTTATGATAATCAAGAGTTTAATCTAGCTCTTTGTTCGCATTTATTATTTTTATATTCAGATCAGCTCAATTACGATTTTCACTTAAATTCAGTAGGTGAGATGCTGCGTATTGCTAAAGAAGTCAGAATATTTCCCCTCATAACTTTAATGTGGAAACATTCACAACACTTAGATAAAATAGTAAAATATTACACTTCAATGGGTTATAAAATAGATATTGGAAAGGTTGAATACGAATTCCAGCCTGGTGGAAATAAAATGTTGAAGATAACCAGAGATGTTATATAACTCCTAGCCATAAAGAATTGGTATAACTATCCGGTTTATAGAATTATTAGGCATATTATTCAGCAAACATTTCAGCCAAGGTATCTAAAACTGCTTTTTGTTCATCAGAGTCAATCTGACCTAGCTTTTTGACTAATCGAGTTTTGTCAACTGTACGAATTTGATCTAGAACTATTTGCCCATCCTTACCCTGAAACTCACAAGTGACACGAGTCGGATAAGACTGTCCTTTAGTTGTCATCGGAGCAACAATAACCGTGGCAATATATTTATTCATCTCATCTGGTGAAATTACTACACAGGGTCTTGTCTTTTGAATCTCACTGCCAATTGTCGGGTCGAGGTTAACCAAAAACACATCAAATCGATTGACTACCACTCCCACTCTCGATGCTCCCACTCTGTAGTTATGGCATCATCGAGCAGTGTATCGTCGTGCTGCTTCGCCATAGTTGCAAATGCTTCCTCCCACCCCTGACGCGATTGAGAAGCAGCACGGACAATTAGGTGACAATCTTGAATTTCAATTTCCACCTCTTCACCAATACCACTTTGTTCTAGCAGAAGTTTAGGAATGCGGATACCTTGAGAATTCCCAATTTTAACAATACGGGTTCTAATTGCTGTCCCCATGAGGATACCTATCCTTGATTGTAATTACATTGTGATTACTAATCAGGTTTTTGTCAACAAGCGCTCAATTTTTCAATAATTTTTAATGCGTAGGCATAGCCAGCCGTAGGCATCGCTCTCAAGATTACCAGATGCGATCGCTTTGCTGGTACATATTTAATATGCTCCAGTTCCCGTGCGGTTACTAGTCTTTAGGTCGTCTCAGAGTCATCCGGTGCTTCACCAAGGGTCTGCTGTGCAGCGTGACGGATATGAAGAACACGCACTGTGGATATTTTTTGTCCTGCCAAAATTGTGAAAATTATTCGGTATGAGTTGCGTCCTCGACCGTAAAGTATCTGGCGAATTTCTTGGCTAAAATAATCATTTTCTCTCGCTAGAGAACATCGGCTTGGCATTTGCGATAAAGACTCAATGACTTATAGTAATCCTGCATACCACTGACTTGCCCTTTCAGGAGAAGTAACTTGAGATAACTGCAAAAATGCGCTGTCTGCTTCTGCTTCAGCTACACTAGAGATTTCAATGCGGTATTTCATGAATCGGCTGGCAGATTATACTTGCGACGTTGCTCGTCAGCAAAATCATCAAATGAACGGAATCTACCCGCTTCAAAGTCTTCTAATCCTTGCTGAATACCCTTAATAGCTGCTTCTGAGTCTTGCACCTCCCACTCTAGGACAGCCTCTAGCAATTGGGCTGCAACCAAACTAACATCTTGTCCCTGCTGTGTAGCTTTCTCGCGCAGTCGTGCTTCTAATTCTGGGCTTAGGGAAACAACGATCGCCATAATCGGATATTTTGTGGAAGGTTTATAGATATGATCTTATTTCAGAATATCTAATAAAGCTGCGTAGGCATCGCTCTGGGCAAAACCACTTATGCTGTCACCATTGCTCGTACTGAATCAGGGGATGCTGGCTCAAAATGTAACACCATAATTTGCTCTGGGCGTAAACCGACAGATTCGTAAGTACGTCCATTGCGATCGCTAAATTCAACTTCAAATGCAGCACCGCCAGCTAATAATTCTACTACTGCGCCAACTTGACCACGGTACAGCTTGTATTCAGGGAGATCAACTGTCAGTGCTACTACATCTAACAACTCAATTCTAATTTTATTCATACTTCATCGCTTTGGTGAAGGTAAGGAACCCCCGAAATCTCCGCCGTCCCAATCAGATCCATCAAGCCAGCCATCATCCTCAGCATCCCACAACAACATATATGCAAGTAACAAGGTATTGATAAATCGCTCTACAGGAATTTCCCAATGTTTAGCCATCTTGTCTAATTGCACTTTTGTTATTGAATTCGATGATGTAAAAAATTGCAACACATCATCATGGCTACAAGACCATCCAGAAATGAATTTATCAAAATAAGGTTTATATTTCTCTGTTGGATGAGATTTCTTAAAGTTAGTGAAGCGAACGTCTTTAAAGAAGTCTAGTTTTAGCCCAGCAACAAGCCCATCAGAATCTTTACTATAAATATAGTAATAAAGCGATCTGAACCTTTTCATCAAAATCAGGGTCGTTGAGAGATGCAATAATTCTGAGTGGACGTTGGTTAATTCTGTTTAAGTACGCCTGAAATGCAGCTTCATCTTTACGATGTTTGAGAAAATACTCTCTCAACTCGGCATTAGACATTGCATCATAGTTAACGTGGCTCATCAGCAAACTCCCCGTTGGGTAGAATTTGAAACTCCAGTTCTTCGCTATAACCAGCTAATAAATACACATTGCGAGTGCGATTATCAACACAAACTAGATGTATGGGCTGCATAACATAGGTCAGTTGATAGACGATGCGGTATAGACTCTCTAGCTGGGCAGCAGTAGGCATTCTGAACATTTCCTCACCTATTGGCTATCTTAGCCAGTCTTTGCGCTTAATTTGTCAGTAATACTTCGCCCATCGATAACCTCGTCATCACTCTACTGAGTTTCCTTTTACTCTGATTCAATTTTATGCCAGAAGTCTATTGACTTCTGGTAAATCTATTGAGAAGCTAATAGTTAGATTTACTAATTAATAGAAGTGCATCAAACTTGTGACAATACTGACGGGCAAAATAAATCGATCGCAACCTCAAGAACAACCAAAACCGTTGATTTTGGAAACTCAGGGACTCACACGCCGTTTTGGTAAGTTAACCGCAGTTAATAACCTGAGCATATCTGTGGAACAAGGCGAAGTATTTGGACTGCTTGGCCCCAATGGCGCAGGGAAAAGTACAGTTATTAAAATGTTGACAACCTTGCTGCCTATCAGTGCAGGGAAAGCAACCTTAGCTGGCTATGACGTGGCTCGTCAATCTAATCCTGTAAGACGGGCTATCGGCTATGTACCCCAGGCGCTCTCTGCTGATGGTAGTCTCACGGGTTACGAAAATCTCTTAATCTTTGCCAAGCTGTATGGAATACCTGCCAAAGGACGTGATCGCCGCATCTATGAAATTCTAGAATACATGGGTTTGCAAGATGCGGCGAAACGCCTGGTACGAAACTACTCTGGTGGGATGATCCGCAAACTGGAAATCGGCATATCAGTTCTACATCAACCGCAAATTTTGTTTCTTGATGAGCCGACTGTCGGACTAGATCCCATCGCTCGAACTCAAGTATGGCAGCTTGTACTACAACTTTGTGCTGATTACGGCACAACTATATTTTTAACAACCCACTTTTTAGAAGAAGCAGATAGCTTATGTAAGCGAGTGGCGATTATGCAGCAAGGTGAAGTCGTTACTACAGGTACACCAACCAACTTAAAAGCTTCTTTAGATAACCCAAATGCAACTTTGGATGATGTCTTTATTCACTATACAGGCGACCAGTTAACATCAGGAGTCAACTACCGTGACACAGCAAGAACCAGACGTACTGCTCAACGGTTGGGTTAAATCACCACCTACTGTCCGAGTAAGTTTGATCTCTGCAATTAAAGAGCTAGTTACAAAAACTCTGGCGATCGCAGAATTAGAAATACGTAAACTCCGCCACGATCCCACTGATTTAGTCGTTCGGGCTGTGCAACCAGCATTATGGCTCTTAATTTTTGGGCAAGTTTTCGCCCGGACTCGCGCGATTCCAACAGGGAATTTGCCCTATTTAGACTTCATTTCTGCTGGCATCTTGGCTCAGAGTATTTTGTTTGTGGCAATTTTCAGTGGTGGAATGACGCTAATCTGGGAGCGAGATTTAGGGATTGTACATAAATTTTTAGCTAGTCCCACACCCCGTGTAGCGATGGTGTTGGGCAAAGGTCTAGCATGTGGGGTACGGTGCTTATCTCAGGTAATATTCATTTACGGATTGTCATTTTTATTAGGTGTCAAACTAAATCTTTATCCCCTAGCTATTCTCCAAGTACTGCTGCTAGTCATAATGGGGGCGGGAACATTTTGTATTTTTTCATTAATTATTGGCTGTTTGGTGAAAAGCCGAGAAAGGATGACGGGTATTGGACAATTGTTAACCATGCCGTTATTTTTTGCTAGCAATGCCATCTATCCGATCTCGTTGATGCCCAGTTGGTTAAAGTTTATTTCCCATTTAAATCCGTTGACTTATCTGGTTGACGGGTTACGCAGCACCATGCTGTTAAACGGCACTAGCATCTATGGCTTTGGTCTGGATTGTACAATTCTCTTATTAACATTAATCATTTTGGCCATCCTTGGTGGAAAACTTTATCCACGGGTGGCCATGTAACTAGGAGAACAACAAGCCCATGACCTTGGATAAACCTAATCAAGGTGCAACTTCCGAAGAATGTGCCGCTAGAGTAATGGAAACAGTTCCATTAGTGATGCGGTTTATCCGAGCGGATATGCGTGCCCATAGTGCCGCTTTTTTATCTATACCTCAGTTGCGATCGCTAGCATTTATCAACCGCAATCCTGGTGCTTCATTGTCTGACTTAGCAGAGCATTTAGGTGTCACCTCTGCCACGGCATCAGCAACCATAGAACGCTTAGTACAACGCGACTTTGTGAAACGGATTGCTCATCCTCAAGAGCGGCGGCGGGTGCTGCTCAATTTAACTGAAGATGGAAAACACCATCTCAAGCAATCCCAAGATCAAACTCGCGCTCATATTACTGACTTGCTGAAAGGTCTTTCAGAAGACCAAATTTCCAACATTGAAGAAGGCTTAACTCTACTAAAAAATGTCTTCGAGAAAACAGAACTCAAAGCCCCATAACTTTGAGGTTGCACAGCACGATCCCTTTGCAGCCTTTAAGTTTCGAGACTATCGGCTATTTACCATTGGACGGCTAGTGCTGTTCGTGGGGTCGCAAATGCAAACTGTAGCGATTGGCTGGGAACTCTATGAGCGCACAAACTCGGCGATCGCTTTAGGTGGTGTAGGACTGGCGCAAGTCCTACCAATGATTATTCTCACCTTAATTGCTGGAGATGTTGCCGATCGCCGCGATCGCAAAGTGACCATGTTACTCTCGGTAATGTTGCTAGCTCTTTGCTCCCTAGCTTTAGGGGTACTTTCCTATACTCAGGGTGCAATTTTTCTAATTTATGCCTGCTTAGTATTAACAGGTGTCGCTAGGGCATTCCTCAAACCTGCCAGTGATGCTCTGATGTGGCAATTAATACCTGTCACTGCTTTTACCAATGCAGCCACCTGGAATAGTAGTAGCTTTCAGTTAGCCGCAGTTATTGGCCCAGCCTTCGGGGGATTCGGGATTGCGTTACTAGGAAGTGCTACAGGGGTTTATGTGTTAGCAGCGATCGCGGCATTACTGTGTTTTCTTTTAACGCTAGCGATTAAAGAGCAAAAAAGTATTCGCTCAACTGAGCCAATCTCACTCCAAGCGCTTGCTGCTGGTGCTAAATTTGTTTGGCAGAATCAGTTGATTTTAGCAGCGATTACATTAGATATGTTTGCTGTATTGTTGGGTGGTGCGATCGCGCTCCTCCCGATCTTTGCCAAAGATATTTTACACGTAGGGCCAGTGGAATTGGGATATCTACAAGCAGCTCACTCCATCGGTGCTTTGACTATGGCTATCACCCTGGCATATTTACCACCGTTACGCAAAGCTGGCCCAGCCTTATTATGGTCAGTGGTTGGCTTTGGGGTTGTAACAATTATCTTTGGACTTTCTCGTTCCTTTTGGCTATCTATGTTGATGCTGATCCTTGGTGGCGCACTAGATAGTATTAGCGTTGTAATTCGTCATACATTAGTTCAAATCAGAACACCAGATCATTTGCGTGGTCGAGTTGCTGCTATTAATAGTGTGTTTATTAGTGCCTCGAATGAATTAGGCGGCTTTGAGTCCGGCTTGACTGCTGCTTTATTTGGCCCGGTGATTTCTGTTGTGGGTGGTGGAATTGGCACAATTCTAGTGGTGATTGCTACAGCTATGATTTGGCCGGGAATTCGCAAGTTAGGGGCTTTGCAGGAGTATAAATAAATTTAAAATGGCAGTATTAGATGATGGAGTTATATCCACTACTAAGTCTTCCATAGATAATAAAAACCCCACCCTATGCAAAAGCTACAAAATTATAATTGTTATCTCTTGCTAGGATGGGATTTTTGTTTAGTGGAAGTTGCATATCGCTTAATTCAGAGGTAGACAAACCCAGAGTTTTAGGATTATGTCTAACTTAAATTTACCAATTGCCACATTAAGCAGTTGGGCTACCACCAATATTTGGGATACTGCCTCCGGTTGGAATACCATACTGAGAAGGATTGAAGCTATCAGCCGTTGGAATACCATACTGAGAAGGGTTGAAGCTATCAGCCGTTGGGATGCCAGCGCTACCTAAACTAAAGCTGCCTTCTTTTGGAATACCATACTTATCAAAATCGAAGCTGTCAGCCGTTGGGATGCCATACTTAGCAGGATCAAAGCTTTCAGCCGTTGGGATGCCATACTTAGCAGGATCGAAACTGCCTTCTTTGGGAATACCATACTTATCAAAATCGAAGCTGTCAGCCGTTGGGATGCCAAAAGCGCCTCCAGATGCGAAAGGGTTGCTAGCTTGACTACCACTATTAACGGTGTTACCAAAAACAGAATTTGAATCAGATGCCATTAGAGTTAATTCTCCTATTAGGACATAATTTTTGCTTCATTAATAAATGTCAAAAAAGCACAATTAAGCTTCATCTGTAGCTTTTTTTATTGTTTTTTGACTTGCTAATTTTGAGCTTTTCGGACTAAATTACAGAGTGTTTTTATGAAAAAATATTGGCAGAAAACTGTAATTTTTTCTGGTTATGTTAATGAATATAAAAAAAATTACTTATTTTTACAATGAAAAATATTTAGATGCTTGTGCCAAATCTTTTGATGCTTATGTCAAATCTTTAGATAATTTTACTAATGCAATTTGCAGGGTAAGATCATGTAAATTGGTATAAATCTGACTTGACAAATGGGCATTATGAGTAAAAAGACAACAATGCTGTTTTAAAAATTTCAAGGAGCAGATTACTTCTATTGCAATCCAATTTGATTATGTGAAAAAATCTACGCAGGAGCAACGGGAACGTCTCCGGCTCCTGAATTCTGACTTCTGAATTCTTCTTCAAGTTTAATTTTTAATTTTTTGACGATGGTTAGCAGCTTGTAATAACAAAGATTCCGCAAAAGCGATCGCGTCGCTTGCAGATTTACCACCAGCTAACTGTGCTAGTTCTTCCCGGCGAGTATTTAAATTCTCCAAGGTAGTAACTCTGACAACGGTACGCTGATCGGCATTGTCATTGTTGGCTTTTTTACCTTTCCCTTGATTGATAGTTTGCTTATCTACGCGGAAATGGCGATCGGCCATTGCCGCAACTAAAGGCTGGTGGGTAACACATAATACTTGGTTGCGTTGACTGAGTTGATGTAATTTTTCAGCGATCGCTTGGGCGACTCTTCCCGAAACCCCGACATCAATTTCATCAAATACCATTGTCCCAGCCGCATCAACCTGAGAAAAACAAGCTTTCAGCGCCAGTAAAAAACGGCTCATTTCCCCACCAGAGGCAACTTCCGTTAAAGGTTGCAGTGGTTCTCCAGGGTTGGAACTAAACATAAAAGTAATTTTATCTGCTCCCATAGCAGTTGGGAAAGCTGGTAATATTTCAACCAAAAATTTCACCTTTTCCATCGCTAGGGGCTTGAGTTCAGCTATCAAACGTGACTCTAAATTAGCAGCCGCCTTACCCCGTAGTTGAGTTAACTGATTACTTGCTTGGGTGAGTTTTTCAAAACACGCCTTTTCTTGCTGTTCTAGCTTTTCGATAGATTGTTCGCTGTCATTAAGTTGGGCTAATTCTCCTTGGATACGTTGGTAATAAGCGATCGCTTCTGTAAGTGTCGGCCCATATTTGCGGCAAATTTGCTTTAATTCCTGAATTCGTTCTTCCACTTCTTCCAATCGCTGCGGATCAGCTTCTAATCCATCCCCATAAGCATTAATCTGCCTTCCCACTTCCATTACCGCAGCTTGCGCGTCCCGCACCAATTCTAATAGGGGTTGCAATTGTGTATCATATTCCACCATGTCATTTAAGATCGCCTCACTGTCTCCCAATAAATCACCTGCGGCGGGAGTTTCATGATCGTTTTGATACAAAGCCTGATAAACCTTGTAACTCATTTGTTGTAAATCAACGACATGATTTAGGCGTTCCCGTTCTTGTCCCAACTGTTCCAATTCATCAGGTTCGCTGAGATTGGCTGCTCCCAGTTCTTGTACTTGATAACTGAGCAAGTCGAGTTGTTGTAAGCGTTCCCGTTCTGATGTGCGGCGTTTTTCTAGTGCTAAATTTGCCTGTTGGTAAGCACTGAAACTTGTGGCGACTTTATGACGCTGCTGCATCAGAGAGTCACCGCCATATAAATCCAACCAATCGCGGACTTGAGCAGATTGTCCCACTTGTACAGTTTGACCTTGGGCAGTGATTTCCACCAAGCGATCGCGCATTCCTCCCATAATCTGCCGATTTACCAACACGCCATTCACCCGCGATCGACTGCGGACATTATTAGCAGTGGCTGTGATTTCTCGGCTAATAACTACGGAATTTTCATCAAGCAAATCTATTTCTTGTTCAGTTAACCAAGCGGCTAGGGGCGCGTTTGAGGTGAAAGTCGCTTCTACCATCGCCCGACTTGTTCCCGTGCGAATGACTCGACTAGAGACTTTACCGCCCAAAGCGGCATCAATGGCATCCAAGATAATCGATTTTCCAGCGCCGGTTTCACCCGTTAACACATTTAGTCCCGCGCCAAATTCCAATTCCAGTTGGTCAATTAGGGCAAAGTTTTCAATTCGCAGGCAAAGCAACATCAAGCCAAATTCTCCATGAGGGCAGATGCCGGATACTTCCAACTTACAGGATAATAAGTCTCATCTTTGAGCAACTAGCAATATCTAATACGATTGAACTAGTATGCCCGTTTAAGTGTAACAAACCACTGGGTACTGGCGACTGGGTTGGGAAAAGAATTTTTTAATCCTAATGCCTAATGGCCTATGTCCAATCCATCAACATATTGTTACAATACTTAATGTGATCGTTCTGACTGGTGGCCATTCTTCATGATTGTTAAGACACTTCCCCCTAGTTCCCGACCGATTCAGGAGGACAGTAGCAACGGCACAAATAGCCGAGGCGAACTGGACGTTATTGATATAGTGCCAGAAAATGGTACATCAAGCTTAGTTGTGCGCTCACCAAGACTCTTAGCAGCCCAACAGTTAAGGACAACAGACCAACCTGAGACGCTTTACGATCCTGTGGTGATTGCGGCGCATTACCAAAATAGACCCTTACAAGTTGTACGACGGATTTTCGCCGTGTTGGGGCCGGCTCTATCCTTTGCTTTTGGGTTGTGGTCAGATAGTAAACGGGGAATTGTCGTCAAAAATGATCGCCGCCGAGCTACTCAGCTACGAGTATTGCTGACTAAACTAGGGCCTGCTTACATCAAAATTGGACAAGCTTTATCTACTAGACCGGATCTGGTTCCTCCCGTATATTTAGAAGAATTAACTAAACTACAAGACCAATTACCGCCTTTTCCTAACGAAATTGCTTACCAGTTTATTAAAGAAGAACTAGGCGCACCTCCAGAAGAGGTTTACGCGGAACTCTCGGCCCAGCCAATTGCTGCGGCTTCATTGGGGCAAGTGTATAAAGGTAAGCTAAAAACTGGTGAAGAAGTTGCTGTTAAAGTTCAACGCCCCGACTTAAGAGAGGGGATCACCATTGATTTGTATATCTTGCGTAACCTTGCGGCTTGGGTGCAGAAAAAGGTTAAAAAGGTAAGAAGTGACTTAGTTGGGATTCTCGATGAATTAGGCGATCGCATTTTTGAAGAGATGGATTACATCCATGAAGGTGAAAATGCCGAACGATTTTTCGAGTTATACGGTCACATAAAAGACGTATACGTACCGAAAATTTACTGGGAATACACCAATCGTCGCGTCTTGACGATGGAGTGGATTAACGGCACCAAATTAACCCAAACAGAAGAAATTAGCGCCCAAGGTATAGATGCTCGTTATCTAATTGAAGTGGGTGTGCAGTGTTCCCTGCGCCAGCTGCTAGAGCATGGATTTTTCCATGCAGATCCCCACCCTGGTAATTTGTTAGCAACAACCGATGGCAAATTAGCTTATCTCGACTTTGGGATGATGAGTGAGATTAAGCCACCCCAGCGTTATGGTTTGATTGAAGCGATCGTTCACGTTGTCAACCGTGACTTTGAAGGATTAGCAAAAGATTACGTGAAGTTAGATTTCTTATCACCAGAAACCGATTTAACACCAATTATCCCAGCTTTTGCGAGAGTCTTCGCTGATGCGGAAGGAGCTAGTGTTGCCGATCTTAATATTAAAAGCATCACTGATGAACTATCGGCTTTGATGTATGAGTATCCTTTCCGTGTACCGCCCTACTACGCCTTAATTATTCGTTCCCTCGTGACGCTCGAAGGTATTGCAATATATATAGATCCCAACTTTAAAGTTCTGAGTGAAGCTTATCCCTACGTTTCTAAACGCCTGTTAACAGACCCAGCACCGCAATTAAGAGCATCATTGCAAGATTTGTTATTTAAAGATGGCAGATTTCGCTGGAATCGCTTAGAAAATTTGTTAAAAAATGCGCGTAATAGTCAAGACTACGACTTTAATTTAGTGCTGAATCAGGGGATAGAATTTCTCTCATCTGAACGCGGTGCTTTTATTCGTGACAAGCTAGTAGATGAATCTGTTAACGGGCTTGATGCTTTAGGTAAAAATGTTTTGCATAACTTTACCTCCTTGTTACGAGAACGAGTAGGATTGACAGCAGTTAATAAAACTCCAGCGGCTACAGTTGAACAACAACAAACCTTGGAGCATATTAAACGTATATTAGGTATTCTCCGAGAAACAAGAGGTTTTGACCCAGTACAACTTACATCTCAGATTGCCCAGTTATTGGTAAATTCTGATGTACAACGTTTAGGTCAACAAATTGCCAACCGCTTCACCCAGAAAGCTGTAGCCAGATTAATTCGGCAATTATTGGCATCCTAGTAAAAGTTATGAGTTAAAAACTTTATTTAACTCATAAACCATTAATTGTAGCAATTATATAACCCAACTCTTCTAGCTTTTTTAAGACCTTAGTTGCACTTTGAGCAACGCTTTCCTGGTTAGTTTTGCATTCGACTTCAGGACAGAGTGGTATTTCATAAGGATCATCAATACCAGTAAAGTGCTTAATTTCCCCAGCTTTTGCTTTTTTATATAACCCTTTTATATCTCGCTGTTCACAAACTTCTAATGATGCATTGACGTAAACTTCAATGAAATGTGGAATACTTTGGCGCACTTCTTCCCGAATTTCGCGGTATGGTGAAATGGCCGAAACCAATACAACTACATTATTTCTGGCAAGAAGTTGAGATACAAAACCAATGCGCCTAATATTCTCCACTCGATCATCTTTACTGAAACCCAATCCTTTGCATAGGTTTTGACGTACCGCATCACCATCCAGAACTTCAACTCTGTATCCCTGTATCCGCAGTTTCTTCTCCACGAATTGGCAGATAGTAGTTTTACCTGCACCACTCAGACCAGTGAACCATACTGTTACACCATACTCTTGTTGTCTCATCCTACTTTCGTCGTACATTTTAAATGGCACACCAAAAAAGCTTTTTTAGGTAATTGTGGGTCAAATAATAATTTTATTTTTATAATCTTTTTTTAGCAGGAATTTCAGCCATTGCAAGGCAACTTGTGTCAGACTTGCTACTTTTACCTCTATTGATTTCGAGTGAAAAATCGCATATTTATACGGGGTTAGGCTAAATATTTAATACAAAAGATGGCGATGTATTCCACGGACTACACTTACGCATTTTCTTAACCCTAACAACGCAATTCGCCGCTATAGTAATAAAACTTGCTGATCGAGTTTTCAAATTATTGAAGTTTTAACCAATTTTTACATTCAGTATATATACAGTTTATTTTTAAATAAAATAGTCTTTATTATAACAGTAGATTACCAAATAAAATTTACCACTAGGACATTATAAAAAACCAAGTTCAAAACATCTGCAAAGTTAGATCCAGTGCAGCTTTATGGCGGCGCGACCTATTTTCTCGGGACGATTCCTTTAGGTGCTGTTTCTGGTACAGACTTGTTTATTGATAATGATGGCACGCCTAGTGGCCTGTGTCATTAATTCTGAGAGTTTCGTAGTAAGCGATTTATCAGTCAATTTCAAGAGTTTTAGCCCTAACTACAAACTTTCACAACTCATCAAAACTAATGACATCAATCACTAGTACACTTTGGCATAAATTTGTTCACCTTTAACCAGTTGCTCAGAGCAACTTGTCTGCTTAATTGAGGTGATAGCTGGATTTACGCCATGCTGTACTAGTGCTTTGTGCCAGTAATTTTCGGGGTTCATAGTTGGTAATTTACAGCTCAATTTTAAGGGCTGGAGCCACTGAGTATATTTTGTATTTAACTAAACCTAAAGTTCCTCAACAAAATTTGAAATTTAATTCAACTGATTTATGTTGTCCACTTTTCCTACTACTGCGCCAGAAGAGAATAACTTAATTCAATGTGATGCCGATCAAGGATTTATTTCCTGGCTAAGTCAAGCCGGAGGTTCAATTGCCATCACCACCTACCAAGCTGGAAAACTGGCACTAGTAGGCTGGAATGGGGAACAGATAACCATGCTGTTACGCCAATTTTCCAAACCAATGGGATTGGCAGTGAATGGTTCACGGCTAGCACTGGCTACCCATCACGAAGTCTGTTTATTAGCCAATGCCCCCGCCTTAGCTTATGAGTTTTTAGAAGATCAGCCCGGACGCTACGATGCCCTATATTTGCCACGGATGACATATTTTACAGGCGACCTGAACATTCACGACCTGGAATTTGGCAGAGAAGGGCTATGGATTGTCAACACCCGCTTTTCGTGTCTTTCTGCTTTGAGTCCAGACTTTAGCTTTGTACCGCGCTGGCATCCCAAATTTATTTCTGAAGTAGTGCCAGAAGACCGATGCCACCTGAATGGATTAGCAATGGTGGATGGTAAACCCAAGTATGTGACTGCCCTTGGTGCGACAGATACCGTTGGAGGATGGCGGTCGGGCAAAGCCAACGGTGGAGTCGTAGTGGAAGTAGAGAGCAATGAAATTATTGTAAATGGATTATCAATGCCCCATTCCCCAATTTGGCATGACGGGTTTTTGTGGTTACTCAACTCTGGTGCAGGGGAAATATGGCGCATTCATCCAGAATCAGGAGACCAACAAGTAGTCTGTGTACTCCCTGGATTTCTGCGGGGGTTGTGCTGCGTTGGGTATTACGCCCTAGTGGGACTATGCCAGATTCGGGAACGGCATATTTTCGGAGGGTTGCCCATAACTCAACGATTTGAGAAGTTGCTCTGTGGTGTGGCAGTCGTGGATTTACGAAATGGACAGCAGGTAGGGATGCTGAAGTTCACCGCAGGCTGTCAAGAACTTTATGATGTACAGTTTCTTGCTGGCGTACAGCGTCCGATGGTTTTGAATCAGGAACGAAAAGAAATCCGCCAAGCATTTACTGCACCAGAGTTTAACTATTGGCTGCGACCGAGTGCAGTGATTCCTAATGACTAACGAATCTATCTAATCAGACCGTAATTGTTGAAATCAAATCTTTAGTTTTTTCAGAGGTTTTTCATGACTGAATTCCAAGTTAATACCACCACCATTGGCAATCAATCTAACTCCACAGTAGCTATAGATGCAGATGGTGACTTTGTTATTTCCTGGCAAAGTAATGGTCAAGACGGAACTAAGATATATGCCCAACGCTATAACACCGACGGAACACCTCAAGGGGGCGAATTTCAAGTTAATACTACCACTAGTGGCAATCAATATAATCCCGTAATAGCGATAGATACAGATGGTGACTTTGTTATTTCCTGGCAAAGTGATAGTAAAGAGGGGATTGATATATATGCCCGACGCTACAACAATCTTGGGGTGGCTCAAGGGGGCGAATTTAAGGTTAATACCTACACCACCAGCGACCAAGCTAATCCCA
>NZ_JAVRCI010000117.1:0-17664 GCF_034530835.1 Nostoc sp. DedQUE12b
AGATGACGTATGAGCAAATATTTGTCCACCATTAAGTTCTGGACTCTGATTATTTAAAACAGCTGTATTATTTACAATATCAACATGCTCGCTTAAAAATGCATGAATACCCGATCCACCATTATTAAATGCAAGATTATTTTTAACTAAAGTATATCCTTTATATGCACCTAGTTTTGGGTTTTCATCATTTCTTGTAGTATCGATAATAATACCATTACCATCAGTGATCTTTCCGACTGCAATCCAAGGGATGTACATACGATTGTTGTAGGTTTTGTTGTTAGTAACAAACATCTTGTATCCCCGCTTGTTGTCAGAATTCCAACTGCTCAATATCGAAATGCCACTGCAACCATAAACGCTATACCAGGCATTATCGAACACTTCGTTATTATCTATTGTCACATAGTCCGATTCAATCGCTGAAATGCCTGCTCCTCCACACTTATGCACCTTGTTGTTGACAATACGTATATGGTGACTACGGCCATCTTTTCGTCCATCCACATTAATGCAGTTTCCATTCGTTAGCGGGTTTAGTTTGTTAGTTTTCTGACTCATCGCATAATTAAGGGTTATGTTGGCGTTGTTTCCTATGACCTCCAACCCATTTATCTCAATATATGACGCTCCATTGCGAATCAAAATTCCATGCCATCCATTGTGTTGAATTTTCGGTCGATGTCCAGGATATGCTTTAAACTTAATCCATGCATTTGCTTTTCCAGAGCGAGTAATAGATACTACGTCACCACTTGGTTTTGCATTCCTGTAGACTCCGTTCATAATCAATACTGTATCGCCAGGGTTAGTCAGATTTGCTGCCCTTTGAATTGTCCTAAAAGCGGATGAAGTAGAGAGTCCGCTATTTTTGTCATTGCCAGCACCACTAACATAGTATGTTTTTGGAGTTGCCCTAGTGCTGATTAGCTGACGGTTGGATAGGATAATTTCCTTGTTACTAGATACCTGACGAACGTTTTTAATTAAAGATATTTTTATTCCTTCTCCATCAGCGAAAAGATTTAATACCACAGGAATTGCAAGATATGCGCTTAAACTGAAACCTTGAATTACCACAAGATAAGGCTCCTTGAACGGCACGACTTAACCAAAATATCAGGATATTCAATGATTGATGAATACTCTTTTGGATACAAAATACAATAGAGCCGACTTTCCTAGCTCCCTCGATTTCCATCTTGTCCATAGGCTTGCCAAGCTAAGTCTACCAATCCATCAACGATCGCAGCTGCTACAACTGCATTACCTTTGCGGCCGTCAATTATAATGTGAGGCACTAGAGAGTCTTGTAAACGCTCCTTAGCTTCATCAACATTTACAAATCCTACTGGAGTTGCGATCGTTAAAGCAGGTCTAATTTCCTCAACTTCAATTAAATCCAGCAGTGCAGTCAGGGCCGTTTGCGCTTGACCCACCACAAAAATTCCCTCTGGATAACGCTTTGCTAAGGTTTCTATTCCCCATGCTGCGCGAGTTTTTTCTTTTTGAGGGCGTGTTAGAGCTTCCATGCTGCAATACACTGGATTCGCAAAGGTGTTTTGAATGTCGTAGGCAATACCTACTTGTACCATCGGCACATCTACTACAATCGTGGTACGTGCGGCTAGCGCTGCTGCTCCAGCTTGCAAGGCACGCTCAGAAAAGCGAATCAAAGACTTATACTCAAAGTCAGCCGTGGCGTAGATTACCCGACGCACAATCTCATACTCTGCGGGTGAAAAGACATGGTCGCCAATTTCACTATCAATGATTGCTAAACTTTGAGCATCAGTTACGTGCCATTCCATTTTTGTTGAGCTTCTCAAATATTAGCTTTCAGCTTATCAGCTTCAGAGAGTTAACAGTTAGGAGTTAGGAGTTATAAGTTAATTAAACTACTCACTCCTAACTACTCACTCATAACTCATTACTAGAAGAAGAGCGACTGAAAATAGGAGATAGGTAGGCAACTAAGACGCCAATGAGAAACCCAGAGATATTGCGAACTAAAGGCAACCAGTCGCTTGTACGTGTCACAACTGGCCCAATGCCGAAGGCAATAAACAAGATTCCCCACAAAGGTGAGAAAATTAAAGCCCATTGCCAAGCAAAAACTTGTCCTTTTTGGCGGGGTTGAGCTGCAAATCCACAAATCACCCCACCAATAACTGAGGTAATCAAGGTGAGAATCCATTGCTCTCGTGGTAGTCCGGGGACAACATTACAACCCCCTTTGAGCAGACAGCCTTTAACCGATTCTAAGGCTTGTAGAATGGCTTGATCTTCGCCTTGTTCGCGGACAAAATACAAATTACCGAAGCGGGTTTGCAGTTCTATCCAAAAAGTCCGGGGTAAAAGTTTATAAACAGCATCGCCGACGCTAAAACTGAGGATGTTTCCGCCACGAGAATCGGCAACGAGTAGAATGCTTTTGTCATCCAAACCCCAATATTTGATAACTGCCCTACCTGGGGTGCGGTCATATTGGGTTAATACTCGCAGTTTCCAGCCTGTGTCGGCTTCAAACTGCTCTAAATCTTTGACAAGCTTTTCTTCTTGCAGCACAGGCAAAGATTTAGCTAAATCTACAACTGGGGTAAAGGTGTCAGGAAGTAACTCAGGATTGTCATAAGCCAGCGCTGGGGGAGAATGCATCACCCAAATTGACCCAGCCAGGAAAAATATTGCAATAGATACTAGAATTCGTCGCCAAAAACAAGATTGCATGGACGTTTTTATACAAATATTAACGGTAAAAGCGAACAAGTTGTTTTAAAAGAGTACTAGAAAAATGATAGTTCTTTACACTTGTTTACTTTACTCTAATCTAGGGGATCAAAGCAAAAGGTTTTTAAGAGAAGGGGGAGTGGGGTAGATGAAGAGAAATAACCAATGCCTTTCAGGAGGCTGAGTGCTGTTAGTGTTAGCAGAGCTTTTAACCTGTGCTGAGTTCTGAGTCGGGAATCTCACTTATTTACTCACAACTCGTTACTGTTTTGCCCTATACCCTAATTCAATCTTCGTCATCAAAATTGTTTTCCCAACTAGCAGTGTCGTTATAACCATCATTAACGCGGTATACCTCTGCTTTGCTCCGACGATTTTCTTGCCTCAGCACTTCCCGTTCTCGCAACGTTAGTGGTGGTTTTTCATTACTTGGCAAGCGATCGCTCGTCCGCCTTACGGGTTTTTGGCGCGTGAAGTTTTTCCAAGCAGCTTTTGCACCAATCAAGATGCTGCGTGTACTTACTTGCAGATTTTGAGCCTGAATTCTTGCACTATCAAGACTTTGGTCAACTTGCTTCACGACTTGACTAGCACTTTTTACACCCTCACTGACATCATCAGTTAAGTCAGTGATTTCTAAGCCAGTTACGCGGATAGCTTCTAAAGTGGGTGGTAACTCCCGCGAGAGAGTATCAAATAGCTTTTCTGCACTGCGAGCCGCGCGTGCTAACTCCTGCAAAGCCGGTATTGCCGCCACTAAAACCGCAGTCAAGCTTGTGGCGACTAAAAGTAAAGAAAGTCCCAACCAAAACAGGGGTTCAATCACGGTTATGTTATTTATGAGCGTTCTAATGGCTGGGGAAGCGAATCTGAGTCTTCAACAGATGTTTGCCGCTTCAAGACTTGGCTTTCTCGCTGACTGGCATCTACACCTGCTGCGATCGCTTCCCGTAATCGATCTAAAGTCTCATCCCAGTTTCGCAGTGCGCTAGCAGAGAGACGATCTGCCTGAATTTGCACACTCATTGATAAATCTTCTGCCAATTCTGGGATAGCATTAGCAGATTTTTTCAAAATTTTACGCGTTTCGCGCCCTGTGCGTGGAGCTACGAGTAAACCGGTCAAAGCACCGATGGTAGCTCCCAGCATCAAACCGCCAAAAAATACTCCAGAACGGTTATTAGACATTTTCTTGTTTCTCTCCTTACACCCATTTTAGGTGGGTTTTCTCTCCTTGTAAGACTCAACCGATTTTATTCAGTTAATCTATGGTGACAAAATATCAGCTAGAAATGTTGCTTTTATTCATTTATAGTAAAAGCATTAATTACTTGTAATTCAAAACTCCCCGTATCTCCTAAAGTTTTGATACCTTTGGTGGGCGTCTCTTTGGGTTATGTCTTGGGTAGTTCCGTACCCTTCTCCTGATGGAGACGCTCTAACTAACAAGCTTTGAGGGTATGGAAAGGGGAAGCGATGCCTGCGGCGGTCACTGAGCGCAGCCGAAGTGCGGGCTATGCCTACGCTAGAAGCCAATGCACCCTATGGAATATTACTACGGATCTCTCCGTGTGTTCTCCCGTCATCCTTAATCATAAATGTTCATCTGAACCAGACATAACTCATTTTGCAACTGTTCTTTTCCCAGATATTAACTCTAGCTTCGGAAAATAACGCTGCCAGATTTGCCGTCCTAGCAAAAGTAGACTGATAATTTGCCGCACTTGTTGAATTTGTATTTGTAGCGCTTGATTTCTCTGCCGTAAGTTATAAATATTCTGTTGGCTGAGATAAATATTTTCGGGTGCTTTATTCAGTGCTGCATTAGTACAACTTTCATAGGTGGTTAACCTATCTGCTATATATGCTAGCTGCTGCTTAAGTTGCCACACCCGCCAAGCCACATAGAGTAGTATTAGTGAAATCAGGGTGTTAATTATGACAACTAAAATTACCATTGTTTATCTTGACTAATATTAGCTTTGAGGAATTGTTCTATATACTCGATTTGGCTCTTATTGAATGATGAAAAAACTAAAGGATAAAATTTATGCCACAGAGTACATCCTGGATTCTGGCAATAAAAAGTAATTAGATAATGCTCTAAGCGATATTGAGAGGCTTTACTAGGTGAAAATTAGTGTAACAAAGGCTGATGGTTAAAAAATCGCCAATTTGCCAATTTTGTAACAATGATATGTCCACACTTCGCAAAACCACAGCTACAATTGCCTTAGATTCACGACTCGGTTTGCGAAATCAACCCGTATGCTCCATAAGCCCCATCATTACTACCTCTCACTTCTTAACCTGATAATCCTAGTTAATTTGGAGCTTTGTGAGATGTAAGCACAATGGTATAGACCCTTCAACAGATGGTGAGAGAACTACACTACCCTCCTTGGATACTCCCCAGCATTGCCTTTATTATTGTGCTCCTACCTCTACCAGTTTTCCAGTCTGTCGTGTGCAGTTAACTAATATTTTGTCTGCAAAAACCTCACTAGTGGTTCACCAACCAAAAATTGCTGGGTGTGGACTTGAGAAACAGATAAGTGATAGAGGAGAAAGTCTATTAATTCCTCTTCCCTTTACCTTTTTCTTTATCGAAGGCTTCCCCATCAGCCCTTAACCTCTTCTCGCTGAAGACTTTCCCCTGGTATTTTACTAATACTTTACCAATAATGATTATCTTTTTTTATACATCCAGTAGGAGCTGAGGATGTCAAAAAAATCACCATTGAGCAATTTCTTCCCAGTTATTCTTGCTGCCTTAACAATTGGATTTGTTGGATGTAGAAATCAAGCTGTAAGCACTACATTCACTCAGACTAACACCCAGGTAAATGAGAATCTTCCCCAAGTTGTAGCGACTACAAGCGTACTGTGTGACTTAACTAGGCAGGTTGCCGGAAATACAGTTAACCTCACCTGCTTAATTTCCCCTACTGCCGACCCTCAATTTTATAAACCAAAACCGGAAGATCGTAAAACGATTGAGCAAGCTAATCTTATTCTTTATAATGGTTACAATTTTGAACCAAATCTGATCAAGTTAATTAAAGCGACTAAAAACTCTACACCAAAAATAGCCGTCGCTCAACTGGCAGTACCTAAGCCACAAAAATTTCAGGCACGTGGTAAGAATATAACTGATCCTCATGTTTGGCACAATACCAAAAACGCTATCAGAATGGTGGAGGTAATTAATAGTAATTTGAGAAAATTACAATCTAGTGATGCAGAGGCTTATAGCAGTAATACTAAAAAAATTACCAATGAACTCACTCAACTAGATAGCTGGATTAAGTCAAGAATTGCCAGTATTCCTACCAAAGAACGTAAATTGGTTACAACCTCGGATGCACTAAGTTATTACGCCAAAGCATACCGTATTTCATTGACAGGAGGATTGCAAAGTATTAGTACGAACGAAAAGCTGACAGCAGGACGAGTCAATAATTTGGCTACAAATATTAAACGAGCTAAAGTCTCAACAATTTTTGCTGAAGTGGAAATTAATCCTAATTTGATTCAATCTGTAGCCACAGAAGCTAAAGTGAAAATTTCTGACAGAAAGCTGTATGCTGAGGGACTTGGTGAACCAGAAAGCGACGCGGACACTTATCAAAAAATGATGATTGCCAATACACGCACAATTGTAGAAGGGCTAGGAGGGACGTATTTGATGTTTGAAACGAAAGCTGCTAGGTAGCTATAACATCAATTCAGTAATCCTCGAAATCGGGTTTATTGATATTTCAGAAAACTTGGTTTATTAGTATATTTTTGGAATACACAATTGGAGTTTTAAAGGTTACGGAAGATGGGTAAAAGAGATTGTGTTATTCAGATTATTAAGTCTCCACCATAGCAATGCTTTCTTTTGCATCTCTTTGATGAACCCATCTTTTTCATCTATATATTCGATGATATCGTTAGGATATTGGTACTACTTCTACTTTCATCTGGATTTAGAAACAACATTCTTGAATTTGAATTCAAAATTTAAAATCCAAAATCCAAAATCCAAAATTGACTTACCATCCCCAAGTACCAGGAGCGCCTTTAAATGGCCCAACAATATCACTGGTTATCCAACCACCGTAGAAGTTACCTGGTTGTGGTTGCACCTCTTCGCCATTAACGTAGCATTTATCCATTAAATGAGCATAAAAAGCTACATAGTCCTTGATAGATTCAAAGGCTGGTGTGGGTTTGGGGTAGAACCAGGCAGCATTATGGACTTCTTTATCCCCAACTCGGATTGTGTAGTAACTAGCACTTCCCTTCCACTCACAAAAGCTAGATTGCGGAGTCATCTCTAGATATTCCATTTTAATATCCGCTGGGGGAATGTAGTAAGAAGGAGGATGACTGGTTTCTAAAACACGTTTGGCGCTGTGAGTATCTACAATTACTACTCCGTTAAAGACTATTTGGATATGTTTGGTTGTGTCCTCCAAAAGAGGAGGACGGGGGTAATCCCAAACTGATTCTTGCCCAGGAGCAGGTTCGATGCGTTGAAAATTAACCATTATCAAGAGTATTGAGTTCTGAGAGAGGAAAAAGTACTCAGTACTGATGTACTTAGCGAAGCAACAACCATTCTCGTGAAGTCACTGCGGTTTTTAACTCAACCCTTTTCATCGTACCTGTTTAAGAGCATCAACTTGCTTGGTAAACAACTCAGTGAATAAACTAAGCACAGTCCGTTCTTCGCGCACTTTTATATTGGCACTAATGGACATACCTGATTGCAGGTTAACTTTTTTGCCCTTAATTACTAGGGATTGTTTATCTAATGAGACTTTTGCCGGAAATCTGTAAAACTGATGGGTTTCGTCTGGGGGTAATGCGTCTGAACCTATCCCAGTCACTTCTCCCTTAATATCACCAAACTCGCTGTAAGGAAAGGAGTCAATTCTGACATCTACTTTCATACCTTTTCGCACAAACCCAATATCTTTGTTAGTTATGAAAACTTCAGCGATATAGTTTTCTTTAGGGACAATTTGCAACAGTTTTGTAGTTGGAGTGGCGACAAATCCAGGATTTTTTGCTTGCAAATCGAAAACTGCTCCAGCTACAGGTGCGCGAAGTTCTTGATATTTAACGTTTAACTGTGATTGAGAGATTTTACTATTGACATCTGCCAAACGCTGCTCATTATCCAGCACAACTTTCATGAATTGGCTATCGATTGTGGCAATCTGCTGTTTGTTCTCAGCTATCTTATCCAAAATGTTTTTATCAGAAACAGCCACCGTATTGCTTAACTCTTGTTGTCCTTTTTCGATATCAAACTGGAGACGTTTCAGTTCCTCACCTAGCTGCGCTACTTCTGCTGTACGGTTTTGAACTTCTTGTTGCTGGTTGAGATACTGAAGTTGAGAAATCCCACCTTCTTCTGCTAATATCTTCAGCTTAGTTAAAATTCCTTCTTGAATGGCTAAACTTGATTTACTATCTTCCAGCTTAATTTGATTTTGAATCAGTTGTTTTTTGATCTTTTCTACTTCTAATCGTGCTGCGGAAGATCGAGAGTCTAATTCCTGTTTGGCAACTCGTAGAAGTTGTTGCTCATCAATTCCTACTCTAGAATCTTGACCAGAATTTTTTAATTGAGTGCGGAATAATTCATTTTCTGCTACTAATGCTGCCCGACTTTTCAACAGAAAAGCAGTTTCTTGCGGCAAATTACCACGCAAATATAACAGTTCAGATCCATTGGCAGTACTTGCATTCATCAATCGGCGATAAATCTGGTTTTCTTTCATTAATGCAAGGCGAATTTTATTCAAAGAATTTAATTCGGCAACAGAGGCTATGGAATCAAAAGTTAGCAGTAAATCACCTGGCTTTACTTCTTGTCCATCTTTTACATTAACTGTTTTCACCACTCCGCTCACAGGAGCCTGAACTTCTTTGACTGTTCCTTGGGGTTTTAATTGCCCGGTTGCTGGCACTACTTGTTCAATTTTTGCAAAATAAGTCCAAGCAATACCAAAGCACGCTAGCCCCACTAGTGTCATCATGATTGTACGCGACCAAATTGGAGATTGGCGCAAAACAATAGATTGCTCAAATTCCTGATTGTTTAAGTTAGTAAAAGACTCTTGAACAGCTTTTTGTTGTTTTGTCAATACCTGTGAATCGTGCTTCACTCCATTTTTGTGATTACCATTTTTGTGATTGCCGTTGAGATGATTCCCATTAAGTTGAGTCATAACGATTTTGGGTTTTGGACTTGTCGTGAGCGTTTAGTCGAACGATTTTGAATTTTTTGTGGGTTGGGCAATGTTTCCCGATGCCAAAAACCTTTGCCCTCAAGAATGACTAATTACAAGTTTACATCTTGTTGTTGATACAGGTAATAATAATGACCCTTAGTAGCCATTAATTCTTGATGGCTACCTTGTTCTATAACCCTGCTGTTATCCATCACAACAATCATATCTGCATTACTGACGGTATTCAGTCGGTGGGTAATAAAAAATACTGTATCGCCCTTGAATGCTTTGGCTAAGTTGAGACATATTTGCCGTTCTGTGGGATAATCTAATGCACTAGTTGCTTCGTCTAAAACTAATAATTTTGGTCGTTGTAAAACTGAACGAGCGATCGCAATTCTTTGTCGTTGTCCACCTGAAAGTGCAGAACCCCGTTCTCCCACACGCGTGTTGTAACCGTTTGGTAAGTTCATGATAAACTCGTGGGCGCAAGCAACTTGAGCCGCTTCGATAATTTCTTCGGTTGTGGCATCGGGATTGGTTAGGGCAATATTTTCCTGAACGCTGCCGTCAAACAATAATGTCTCTTGAGGAACGACGCCAATTTGTCGTCGCAACGAATAAAGTTCTACTTTGGCGATATCATAACCATCAATCAAAATTCTGCCAGACTCAGTTTCGTAAAGTCTCAGCAGTAATTTCATCATCGTACTTTTACCAGATCCACTTTGCCCGACAATGCCGATAAATTTACCTGGCGCAAATTCCAGGTTGACATTAGAAAGTTGCAGAGGACCACTTGTGCCAAACCGAAAGGAAACATTTTCATATTTCACTGCTCCCTTGATTGAAGGTAAAGGTATATTGTAGCGGTCTGTTTCTGCTTCTTGTGGGGTATCGACAATATCGCTTAAACGCTCTAGAGACAAGGCAGTTTCTTGGAAGCTTTGCCAGAGTTGAGCTAAACGTAATATTGGGCTGGTGACATAACCCGATATAATCCTAAAGGCAATTAATTCGCCTAAAGTTAATTCTTGTTGCAGTACTAAATAAGCTCCTACCCACAAAACTAGTAAGCTGCTGAGTTTGTTGAGAAAGTTGCTAGTAGAGTTAGCAAGGGTAGAAGTCACAACTGTTTTAAAACCAGCGGCGACAAATCGGGCGTAACGCTCTTGCCAGGAAAAGCGCGATCGCAATTCGATATTTTGCGCTTTTACTGTTTGAATGCCTGACATCACCTCCACTAAATAAGATTGAGTTTCGGCGTTGCGTTCGGCCTTGGCACGTAACTGTCTGCTAATAGTGGGAGAAGCAATTAAGGTGATCACGACAAACACAGGAATTGTGCTTAAGCCGACTAAGGTAAGTTGCCAACTATAAATCAGCATCACACCGATATAAACTACTGAGAACAGAGCGTCCAACCCCACTGTTAAAGCAGTACCCGTGAGGAATTGGCGGATATTTTCTAGTTCGTTGATGCGAGTGGAAAGTTCACCCACCGGTCGGCGTTCAAAATAGCGCAACGGTAGACGTAGTAAGTGGTCAATGATTTGCGACCCTAAACCCATATCGATCCGGTTCGTGGTATCAACAAATAAGTAGGTTCGTAAAGTAGTCAATACTGCTTCAAATAGCCCGACTACTAAGAGCAAAATCCCCAAAATATGTAGTGTGCCAATACTATTTTGAGTGATAACTTTGTCGATAATTAACTGAACGACTAGCGGATTTGCCAACGCTGCCAACTGCACGAAAAAGGAAGCGATAAAAACCTCTATTAGGACTCGGCGGTGCTTTGACAAATAGGGCAGAAACCACCGTAAACTAAAGCGTTCTTGGGGAGTTTGGTTGGTCGCAGTCAGCAGTAATACCTTAACTTTGGGCGGAAAGTCAGTTGGATCGACATCTAATTGTTCAACCAATTGAGCTACTTTGCAGCGCACAATTCCTTTGGATGGAACACCTACAACCGCGGTATTGGCATCTACTGCATATAAAACGGCAAAATTATCACCGTAGCGAATTAGCGCAGGTGTCGGAATGCGCGTGACTGAAGCAACTGGTAACTCTATCAACTGCGCCTTCAGTCCAATTAACTCTGCCAGGTAAGCAGTAACTTGAAACGATATAGTCCCTTGACGTTTGATTTGCTCAGTTAAGATGCGGCGAACCACCTCGCGACGAAACGGCATTTCTAGGTGCTTCGCGATCATTTGGAAGCAGGCGAAGGTTGAATTTAATTCTCCTTTACCGCCAAAAAATGGGTATTTTTGTTTTGACGAATTCTTTGAGTTTTGGGGGGGTGTCTGTGGAACTATTTCGTCTGATGCGTAGGGAATAATATCTAAGTCGTCAGCGCTATCTCTATCTACTCTGGTTTCAGTTATTGCAAGTTCTATTTCATGACTATCTTCTAAGATCAAATCTGACGGATGTATACCAAGCAAGCGTGCGGGGTTTTGACCGATAACCTGAATCTTGTCTCTGTCATCTTCTGATTCTAAGCGATCGCCAGGTGAGAAATTCGTGACTGTACCACCGCCACTCACAAACCAAACGCTTTTGCTATCCAGTTGGTTGAAGGGAGTTTTGCCGGAAGGGAGATAATGTATTTTCGCCTGGGGTAAGGCTTTTTCTGTTAGTTCTCTGAGATTTAAGGTAGCGATCGCTTGCTTTTGCCAATAGGAACCGAGAATATCGAAAACTTCTACCAAATAACTACGGTTCTTCCGAGCTTCGGCAAAAGCTGGGTATGAAGCTAGGAAGCTAAAATATGCTGTTGCACTCAAGGTTAAACATACTACTTCGGTGGAAGCGATCGCTGTTTCACAGGCGACATTGCGCAACAAACCAATTTCACCGATAATTTCCCCAGGTTGCAGTAATTTTAGGGTGATTGGCAATTGCGTCTGGGGATCATATCCCAACAGCCGCACTTGTCCCTCATAAATTATGGTGATGCGTTCCGGGAGACTTTCTTTACCGATGATTTTCTGGCCTATACGATAGCGCCAAGCTTGCAGTTGTTCTGATAGATTAGCGATCGCTCCATCCGGCAATTTCTCAAACCCTTCTAGGGTAGTGAGAAATTCGGGAAAAGTGTTCTTAATATAAGTCATATAAAACAAGTTAAAGTGAGGAATTAAGTCGAAAATATTAGGGAGTATCTCTTTTACTAACAGTGGCAGTGTTTGGTTTTATGCCAGCAGTGACAAGACTTCTGGGGAATGTAGGTGTTTAAATGTGTAACAGCACACAGGGTAATTGAATCTAATTGCAGACCTGTATTCATATCACACGGTTACGATTGTTACGCATTTTTCAAAATAAAGCATACTGTAAATAGATTGAAGACAAGTTATCACTTGGTTAACGCTACATAATTTATACAAAATTAAACTCAATATTGAGGATTGCAACTATGCAACATCGATACTCATCATCAAACTAAAATACATAAACATGGCTGTTAAATTTAGAGATGTATATTTTACTTTATGATAATCAACATGAAAGTATCACAGATGCTTTCCTAAGTAAATACCCTAGTTAAGAATTATGTAATAAAAAAAACTTTAATTTTCTGAATTATTTTTTACAAATTCTTAAATACAGGGATTGACAATATCAATAATGGCAGCAAACAGGAGCTTTCCTCGTTAAACATCACCTATACCCGATTATGAAATAATTCTCCATCACTTTTTTACTAGCTTAATTTAATAAAAATTAACCGGAAAAGTAAAAGGGAAGATTGTTTGTCACCCTAGAAGAATCAACTATTAAATTTATGAAGTAAAGACAATAACTGCCTTCAGTAAATTTACTAGTTTAATTAATAGGAGTCCATTTAATCACCACGCATAAAATAACCTCATCCCGGTTGCGGCATGAGGTTTTTTTATTTTTCTAAGTAATTACTCGCCTTCGATACTAGGCAAGATTAGCACTCAAATTGACCTGCACAATCACATCGTTGTAATCTTTGTCACCACCATTTGCTAAATCTTCAAAACCAAAGGTGTTATTTCCTAACAGCCGAATGTGATCTACCCGATCTGAATTAGCACCCAAGAATGTGAAGTAAACATTCTTATTGCCATTGCCATTGAGAATCGTATCAGGTGTGCCATCCACAATAATAAATGGTGCAAACAAAGAATTCGGCTCGAAAGTGCCAGTGTAATTTGCAGTACCTTGGTTGCCCACCGCTAAGTCAATGCCTGCAACACGCCCACGCACAGCAGCTTCGGCGTAGCCAGCCTGACCAACGAGAATATCTGCCGTGCCATCACCGTTGGTGTCAATACCACCATTTTCATCAGCCACCTGATAGAAGCCGACAAAGTTATTGTAAGATGCCTCTCTGTTGACTTGAAACTCAGCTGTTACCGATTGTGTCACACTCCGTAAATCAATCAGTTCGCCTTGATATTCGCCTTGCAGACCAGTACCCAAAGATACCTCTTGATTGGTTGGCTGAATATTCACTACCAAATTCTGAAAATTAAGAGAAAACCCTTGATCTTCTATGTTGTTATTTGTACCTGAGGAAAAAAGCACACTTGAGAAGGGGGTTTTTCCAGACAGTACAGCTTGAGTAGTACTGTTGGATACCAGATAAAATCTGAGCTTGGTATCAGAGTCGAATTCTAAAATGTTTTTCAGGTCGGCAGGATTAAAACCATTAGGCAGATTGGCAAGAGCGGAGAAAACTACCTTTGAACGCAAAAGAGCCGCTTGCGTATAGCCTTCTGCACCAGGGGCTATGCCGTTAATCCTACCTTCTTCATCGTCAACAGCAAATACATTTAGTTCATTCACTTCTGAAGAGGTGTTGTTTTTAATATTGACTGAGAGTTTTGCTTTATCACTTTTAATGTTCAACTTAGTCTTGACACTAAAGATATCGCCTGTAATTGTCACTACAGGAGTATCGTCAGCAACCGCAAGTTGAAACACATCACTAGCTTGCTCTCCTGCAACATCCTTAGCTGTGACTTTGATGTTCAAACTACCTACGTCCTCATTCTCAGGAGTACCACTGAAGGTAAGGGTAGTAGGATTGAAGTTCAACCAAGTAGGTAGTAGGTCATCATTTTCCAGGGTTGCAGTGTAGGTGAGAATGTCTCCTACATCCGCATCACTAAAGGTGTCATCTGGGACAGTGAAGTTGAAAAGTGTGTCTTCAGTAACTTGTTGGTCTGCAATTTCTTTTACCAAGACTGGAGGATCGTTAACATTATTGATCGTGATTTTAAACACATCACTGGCTTGCTCTCCAGTAACATCCTGAGCGGTAACTTTGATGTTTATACTACCTACGTCCTGATTCTCAGGAGTGCCACTGAAAGTCCTGGTAGCAGTATCGAACTTCAACCCTTTCGGCAAAGGCGTATCGTCGGGCAGAGTTGCAGTGTAGGTAAGGGTATCTCCGACATCTGGATCAGTAAAAGTGTCATTTGGTACAGTGAAGGTGAAGAGAATACCTTGAGTGGCTTGTTGGTCTGCAATTTCTTTTACCAAGACAGGAGGATCGTTGACATTATTGATCGTGATTTTAAACACATCACTGGCTTGATTTGCAGTAGTATCTGTAGCGGTAACTTTGATGTTTATACTACCTACGTCCTCATTCTCAGGAGTACCACTGAAAGTCCTGGTAACAGCATTGAACTTCAACCCATTCGGCAAAGGCGTATCGTCGGGCAGAGTTGCAGTGTAGGTGAGGATATCACCGACATCTGCATCACTAAAGGTGTCAGCTGGGACGGTGAAGTTGAAGAGTATCTCTTCGGTGGCTTCTTGATCTTGAATTGCATTCGCTACCACTGGAACACTTAGTACTGAAGCGTAGGCTGCCATTACTTTTGGCTGAAACGCCAGAGTAGGAACAATTGCCTTCGTAGAAACTTCCAGTTCCCAGTCACCACCTAATGCAGTACTCCCCGTTAAGTTATCAGACGCCGCTACTACTGCACCTGTGAATTCACTCAGGCGCTGTACAAATGCTTTACCTTGCTCTGTTTGCCCGATTTCGCAACCATACAACAGTAGTTGTGCATCTGCACTCAAAACATTTGCCCAGTCCATGAGTTGCCGAGCATAATGGTTAAGGGTTTGGTAGCTGAGTTGACTGTTCCCCAGATAAACTTGCCCTGGTGCGCCGTGAGAAACAATGTGTAGGGTATTGATTTCCCGATGAGTTGCCAGCACTTGGCTAATTTGTTCAATGCCATTCTGGTCAGGATCTAAGACTATAACAGAGGTATTTGGCAATACACCTGCTACTAAACATTGGTAGTTCTCAACCTGTGGGTCTATGAAAACTAAGTGAGTAGCAGGTATTTGCTTATACAAGCCTTGAGTTGATTGGGTAGCGATCGCCATCGAGATGGTGTCTGACATAATTACTCTTATTAATTAATAGTTTTTTCGTTGCAGCCGTTGTGTGCTATATCCTGGAAATCACGTAGAAGCAGGATTTTTTTGGCATAGCCAAGGAGTCAATTATTAAACTGATATAAGAATCATATTTGATATCTGAACAAGATTTTAGATAAAATCCTGATAAAATCGGCTTTTCAGTCTCAGGATGTTTTCAAAAATTAAATCGGAATCCTAATATAAATATAAAAAGCTAATGGTATTCAGTAAATATACTGCCTAAACTTTCGGCTCGATATTACCATACCATCAATAATAATAAATGGTGCAAACAGAGAATCAGCTTTGAAAGTCGCGGTGTAATTAACTGTCCTTTGGTTATTCCCCGTCAAAAAATGCCTGTAACACGCTGATGCACAGGTTTAGGACTGATGCAAAGGTTTTATTGGCGATCGCATTTATACATATATGAGTCCATGTAATCACCATGCAGAAAAGAACCTCACCCCTTAACCGGGATGAGGTTGTATTATTTTTCTAAGTAATTACTCGCCTTTGATCTAGGCAAGATTGACACTCAAATTTATTTGTACAATCATATCGTTGTAATCTTTATCACCACCATTGGCTAAATCTTCAAAACCAAAGGTGTTATTTCCCAACAGTCGAATGTGATCTACCTTATCTGAGTTAGCACCCAAGAATGAGAAATAAACTTTCTTGTTGTCATTGCCATTGAGAATAGCATCGGGTTTACCATCCACAATAATAAATGGTGCAAACAAAGAGTTCGGCCCGAAAGCGCCAGTGTAATTTGCAGTGCCTTGGTTGTCCACTGCCAAGTCAATGCCTCCAACACGCCCACGCACAGCGGCTTCAGCGTAACCAGCCTGTCCAACAAGGATATCTGCTGTGCCATCACCATTAGTGTCAATACCACCATTCTCATCAGCTACCTGATAGAAGCCAACAAAGTTGTTGTAAGATGCTTCTCTGTTAACTGCAAACTCAGCTGATACTGATTGTGTCACACTTCGTAAATCAAGCAGTTCACCTTGATATTTACCTTGTAAACCAGTACCTAAAGATACTTCTTCTTCTGTTGTCTGAACCGTCACAACGAAATCCTGGAAGTTGAGAGAAAACCCTTCCTCTTGCGTGCTGTTACTTGTAGCAGAGGAAAAAACGACACTTGAGAAAGAAGTTTTTCCAGACAGTACAGCCTGAGTAGTACTGTTAGATACCAGATAGAATCTGAGTTTAGTACCAGACTCAAATTCTAAAATATTTTTCAAGTCGTCGTTCTTAAAACCCTTGGGTAGTTTAGCAATGGAGGATAAAATTACCTTTGAACGCTCTAGAGCGACTTTGGTATAACCCTCTGAACCAGGGGCTATGCCGTTGATTTTACCTTCTTCATCGTCAACGGCAAATACACAGAGTTCATTCACCTCTTTAGCGTTGTTGTTTTTAATCTTAAGAGATAGCTTTCCTTTTTTACCCTTAACTTTACTGTTGACAATAAAGATATTCTGAGTAATATTGACAAGCTGGAAAATTGTTGTTGTCTGGGTATTTGTAGTAGATCCAAAGCTATCAATATTAACATCCAACTCTTTATCAAAAGAAAGTCCAGCAAGGTCAGTTGTGCGGACACGAACTTTATAACTAGATTTAGTCGCGTCAGATTTAATTTTTAAGCTATCTCCCTCAATGATGAATGCATTATTGTCAGTATCGCCAGCACCCGTTACTAAACTGTAAGTGTGTTTATCGTTTTGGTCTGAGTCAGTAGTGGTGAAAAGACCAATGATTTTGTTATCATCATCGTCGTTATCATCTCCATCACCACTACTATTATCGTCATCGTCATCGTCATCGTCATCGTCATTGTTGATAGCGCTAAATATCAAGTCTGTGGGCTTTTCGTTGAGATCCTTGACATTGATAACTAACTCTTTCTCAAAGGAGAGTCCACCAAGGTCTGTACTAGCTACCCGAATATTATAAGTTGATTTGCTTTCAAAGTTGGGAGAATTAATTATTTGTAGGCTATTGTCAACAATGCTGAATAGGGCGTTATCAGCATCGCCAGTACCCGCGATTAAACTATAGGTGTGCTGGTCATCAGTGTTTGGGTCAGTGGTGGTGAAAGTGCCAATTTCAGCACTTGCAACTACATTCTCATCAACACTAGTAGCACTCAACATCAAGTCTGTGGGGTCAAAATTGGAATTATTTAGTAGTAGGGACACATTGTTGTCAGTGGAGTTAGCAACAACCAAATCCAGTTTCCCGTCACCGTCAA
>NZ_JAVRCI010000118.1:0-17549 GCF_034530835.1 Nostoc sp. DedQUE12b
GGTTATCTGTGCTGGTCTTGGAACCAATAAAGCACTTTTTGTTAATAGTGGTCCATAGTTACAACAGTTTTTCTCTAGGGTGAAGGGTAGGATTAGTTTAGGACATTGGATAAATGCTCTCTCCCCAGTTATTCCCTTCCCCTTCTTTAGTAATTTGAGATTGTTTGAGTATTAGGCAGGTAAAACTTATTAAGACCTTTTTTCACTACCAGTTAATTCTCTAGGTTCGTAGTGACGGCAACCGTTACATGGGCCTTCAGGATTGATCGCACAGCGGATGTAGCCAGACCGAGCATTAAACTTGCAGCTGATATCGCCAATTAGATAACCCACGCCTTCTAAATAATAGCGATCGCCTTCCACAGGTCTGACGTTGTGCCGTCCCTGTACCACTGGAAAATTCATGGCTGCTTGCCTCATCCGTAAGCGCGATCGCTGGGTTTTGCGGATCATCCACAGAGAAAACAAGGACGGTAAAAAACCAACGGCAATCACTAAAAGTGTCTTTAGCACCTTCTTTTTACCTCTTCTGTGCGCTGATTGATTGTCCCTGATGTTACACTCTGGTTTTACGGAAGTGCAAATATTAGGGCGGCTTTGTTTCTTTGTCACCAACTATGGTTGCAAAGAAATAATGGCAGTGTGGTATCTAACAATTTTAATAAATAAGTTCCTTCTGCCACTTCAATCAGCATAACTGTTACAAACTCAAGGGTGAGATGCCGTTGAATGTTGATAATTTTAAGATTTGTTGACTAATACCTTTTTGAACAAGCATTTTGTGTCAGCCTCAGCCCCATTCTTGTTTTTCGTCTGTGGCTGCGATGCTATTCTTTTTTTGGTTTGCTGACGAAGTTGCTGTGCTAACTGTGTGGCTTCCCTTTCGGCTCGGAATAAATCAACTTTTCGCGTCGTCAGAATAAATGAGTTGTCAGGCTTTCGTTTCACCCAAGGGACGGTAACTGTAAAATACTGACAAATATTTTTGTATGGCTCCTGATTTAGAATTGGGTAACTTTTTTGAGTATTTAGGGTGTTAGCGATCGCTTTCAACTCGAATATCGCTGCTTCTAACTCTTCTGCCATCTGATTGATACGTTCGACTTGTGCAATCAAACGCTCCCCTTCACTGATGATTTTTTCCTCTTGGGGTCGGAGTGGCACTATTGCAGTAGTTACAGATTTAGGCTGCAACAACGAAACTTTCCGCAAAATGGGCTTTTTGTCAACGTTTTGGATTTTTTGCATACTACCTCAAACAAGGCTAGCTGACTTGTAAGGCATTTTAGCAGTAAATAGTATTTTTGTACTAAAAAATTTCTTTGAACATTAGCGAATTTCAAAGTCCCTCTCCCAAGCCGGGGAGAGGGATTTAGGGTGAAAGCTCATTGATTCATGCAAGAAGTCTATTTTGATGAAGCGAGAATAGCACCGTCAAATATGCTCCACTGTGAAAACACTTAGACTCATCAATACTGATAATATTGTTAATTAGAGTTATCGCTTGTTAATCACTTTATGAGAATAAGAATATACGAAATAGCTGATACCAAAGAAATTATGAAATTGTTCTACAACACTATTCATGAAGTGAATATTCACGATTACACACAAGAACAAGTAGATGCTTGGGCACCAGCAAATATGGATATTGAAGTTTGGATTAGAAGTTTAGGAAGTAAGTTTACTTATGTAGCAGAAGAAGACAAAATTATTGGTTTTGGAGAATTAGAGGCTAATGGTCATATCGATCGTTTTTATTGTCATAAAGATTTTCAAAGGAAAGGTGTTGGCAAGAAAATCTTAGAACAGATTGAATTAAAAGCACACTCTTTAGGAGTGGAAAAGTTATTTACAGAAGCCAGTATTACAGCTAAACCTTTTTTTGAAAGTCAGGGATTTATTGTTATTAAAAAGCAAGAAGTAGAGCGTAGAGGGCAAAAGCTGATAAATTTTGTCATGGAAAAACACTTCAAAAATTGCTAAATTCATCAGATTGAAGCAATTTCAAAAAAGTTGTTCTAGTTTATGCTTTGTAACCTACAGCCAGCATCACAGAAGCGGGGATTTCCACACCATTTTCTGTGACATACTTTGAGGCTCCCTCGATAATTGCGTTTTCAATATTGTGCCGTTGCTCATCGCTTTGCATTGCCAACATCGACCCCAGACGCGCCGAACTTACAACAATCTTTGGCATCACATCTTCAGGTGTAGAGAAAGTCCAATTGATGGGCAGTTCCCTGACAGACACCTGAGTGAATCCCTGAGCGCTTAAAACCATTTCGCATTCAGTGGGGTCGCCAAAGCGAAATAGGGGTGGCCCAGAAGGTAGATCCACATCCATACTGCCATAAGTCTGCACCGAACCCAGTATCAGAGCCATAAACGGATTACGCGTTGGCGGTGTCCAGCAGGTGAAAGCATAGCGCCCTCCCTGTTTGAGTACGCGAAAGGATTCAGCAATCGCTTTTTCTGGGTTGGGGAAATGGAGGATACCCAAGTTACAAACCACCGCCTCAAACTGGCCCGACTCGAAAGTTAGGTTTTCAGCGTCCCCATGATGGAATGACCCTTGAGAACATCGCACTTTGGCAATGGCCACCATATTCTCTACAAAGTCTAATCCTGTGACTATAGCCTGCCGCTTTAGTGCTGCGGCACTAAGCCATCCAGTTCCGCAAGCCACATCTAACAATCGGATACCACACTTAGCTCCGACGGCATCCAATATGGCTTCATCAACCTGAGAAGTCACAACAGCAATGGCGTGATCGTATTCTTGAGCTACAAGAGAAAATTTGTCGCGCTCGAATTGCTTGAATGTCTCGTAATTACTGGTGGAATCATCCGTCATTGATTCACATCCAGTAACCGTGAAGTTTGGAACCGACTCATCCACTTCTCTAAATAAACTAGATTGCCTTTTTGCTCATTTGGATCTTTAGTATCTAAAGGATGAGGCATCAGTCCCAAAATCGTTGCTGTCGTCACGCAAAACATCGATTTTTGGAAACTCATACAAATTTGAACTCGCAAATCATCTTCACCCCGAAGACTGCGACGATAAATTTCGTGCAAATATTCTGGAAGATAATGACGCATATCTTGCATCAACAAGGTAGGAGGAATACCTGCGCCACCGATGGGTAAAGGATCGGCATACAATGCACCATATTGAAATCGACTTTGATCTGGGGAGATTTGATAAGCTTGGGCGTTGTATGAAACAGTACCGTGGAAAGGAGTTCCCCGGAAGAATACTGCTTCTACATAGGGTATTGCTGTATCTGCTAAGAAGGTCAAACCAACACTTTTGGGAATGATTTCATAGACCTTACCTCGAATTTTCACAGCGTAGGTAATTGGGTTTGATGCATTTGCCACTAACCCGGCTTTAATGTGGTCTACAACTTGGGGAATCGATTTAATTTCGCCTCGGTCATAGCGGTCTGATAAGTTAAGGAACATATCAGCCATGACTCGCCAGAATTGACCTAAACCGGTGTAGTAAGCAGAGACACGTAACTGTTCTGTTAAAAAATCTGGAAACAGTTGGTTAATACCCAGAATCAAGGGATTATTTTTAAATTTTGCGTTAATAACGGCTTGCGCTCTTTCTTGAAATTCTTGTGTATCTAAATACGTATCTAGTCCGCCGCCACCATGCCACATCATGCCTTTCATGCAATATTCGGCATATTCAAAATTAATTCGGTCATGCCACCAGTGACGAAGTAATTTCTGAAAAGAAACCTCTCCATTAAAGTATTTAAAAAATGGGAAAAATACTAAAAACTGATGCTCGGCAATATAGTTAAGATTTATTGAGTAAGCATCTAAAACTACTCCATAGCTTTTAAGAATACCAACAACTTCCAGCACATTTTCTGGACTATCAGGGACTAATGCATCTCCTTTTTGTAGGCGTTCAATATACTCAGCTAAGGGATTGTGAGGAGCTTTTTTTTTAATAGTTACCATTGCCATCTCTCCAAAAAGTTTAGGGATTGGGGCATTGGGTATTGGGTATTGGGTATTGGGTATTGGGTATTGGGCATTAGGAAAACTCTTCCCTATTCCCCATTCCCCATTCTCCATTCCCCATTCCCTACTCCCCATTCCCCATTGCTTTATCCAAGGACACTGCTAATACTACGTTTTGGGTATTTACCATTGCTGTAATTGTTGGTTCAGTCCAACGTACTAACCAACCAGGTTGAATGCCGAAAATCACAATCAGCACAGCTAAAATTGCGGCTGGGATGCGATCGCTCCAATACACACGTGGTAAGTTGGTAACTGGTGCAGATAGGCGTCCAAAAAAGGCGCGGTTGACGAGAATTAAGAAGTAAACTGCTGTTAAACCAGTACCAAGCATACATAACAGGGTTTGCACTGGAAAAACTGGAAAACTTCCCCGATAAACTACGAATTCAGAAATAAACCCTAGCATTCCTGGTATACCAGTGCTGGCCATGACTCCGACAATCATCAAGCTACCGATTACTGGCATACCCCGTTCCGGGTTCAGTAATCCTTGAATAATTGCTAAATCACGGCTTCCGGCTTTTTTATACACAACTCCTACCAGCAAAAACAGCATGGCGGAAATCAAGCCGTGGCTAATCATTTGCATCACAGCACCCAATACACTTAAAGGTGTGGCCGCCGCCGCCGCTAAAAGCACGTAACCCATGTGCCCAATGGAGCTGTATGCTACCATTTTTTTCATATCGGTTTGGGCGATCGCACAGGATGAACCATACAGTACACTCACTACTGCCCAAGTCGCCAACCAAGGAGCTAGATAAGCCCAAGCTTCTGGTAACAAGTTCATGCCAAAGCGCAGTAAGCCGTAAGTTCCCAACTTCAACAGCACCCCAGCCAATAGCACAGAAATCGGTGTGGAAGCTTCAACGTGAGCATCTGGCAACCAAGTGTGGAAGGGAACCAAAGGAATTTTAATTCCAAAACCGATTAAAATTCCTGCTAGCAATAAAAGCTGTGTTGCTAGAGGTAAAGTTGTCGCGTTCAAGGTTGCTAGTGCAAAGCTAGAGGAACCACTCAGCCAAACCATACCGAGGAAACTTGCTAAAAGCAGGATTCCCGAAACGGCTGTATAAATGAGAAATTTAGTTGCAGCATAACCGCGTTTGGCGCCACCCCAAATGGCTATCAACAAATACAGCGGAATTAGTTCCAATTCGTAAAACAAGAAAAATAATAGTAAATCCTGTGCTAGAAAGGCTCCTGTCACCCCAGCGCTTAATAATAGTACCAAAGAGTAATAAAATTTAGGACGCTGTAGCGATTCATCGCTGCTGTAGATGGCAATGGCAGTTAACAATCCATTTAAAACCAGTAACGGCAAAGATAAACCATCTATCCCAAGGTTATAGTTTAAGCCTAAAGCATCTACCCAAGGGAGAGACTCGGCAAACTGTTGAGTGATTTCCCCTGGATGAAACTGACTTGCTAGTACAATTGTCCACAAGAAAGCGATAATAGCAAAAACCAAAGCCACCCCACGGGCAAATTTTCCACTGATGCCAGAGGGAGAGAAACCAATTAAAGCTGCGCCGATTAACGGCACTAGAATTAAAACACTAAGCATAGACTTTAGGTAAGGAAAGCAGGGGGGCAGCACTTCGGCTACGCTCAGTGACCAGGGGAGCAGGGAGAAAATAATAAATTTTTAACTCCTTAACTCCTTAACTCAGCACTCAGCACTCAGCACTCAGCACTCTTAAAAAGGCAATTTATCTAGTAAACCCAATGACCAACTGATGAAAAAACCCAGGACGCTGACAACTGCTAGGATGGTCAACATATAGCCCTGAGATTGCCCAGAAATGCTGTACTTTAAGGTTTGTCCGCCGAAAATGGTCGCAAACCCAACCAAGTTTACTAAACCGTCAACCAAGTAGCGATCGCTCCAAGCAGAAATTTTAGATAGCAGTCCTACTACACTTACCACGGTTACATAATAAACTCGGTCAATATAAAAATCATAACCTAACAGGTCTTGCAGAAATCTCCATGTCAAGATTCTGGATCTTGACCAAGCTTTGTGCAGGTAAACTGTACACCCTACACCTACCCCCACTACGGTAGACCCAAACAAGGCTAACGCCACATACCAATTAATACTTTCCCAATCTGGTAGTAAGTACCATTGCTGTAACATTAAAGGTAGAAGCAGAGTCAGCACTGTGAGAAACACCATTGGGAAGGCCATCTGCCAACCAACTTCTGGGGTGCGACGGGTTTTTTGTTGCGGTTTACCCCAAAAGACTAATCTAAATACTCTCGTCAAATTCAATGCTGTCAAACCATTGACTAATATTAAAACCCCAATTACCCAAGGGCTAATATTCACGAAACCGTCAGCCCATGATAGCATTGCCCAGAAGCTTCCCAAGGGGAGCAGTGTCACCATCCCGGCTGAACCAACTACAAAGGCTGTGGTGGTGGCTGGCATCCGCGACCACAAACCGCCCATTTCTGTTAAGTCTTGGCTTTGGGTAGTTAAGATGACTGAACCAGAACTCATAAATAATAACGCTTTAGCGATCGCATGAGCTAACAGCAACATCAAGGCTACACCCCCTTGCTGTAACCCCACTGCTAAAAACACTAACCCCATGTATGCACTGGTGGAATGAGATAGCGATCGCTTAATGTCAATTTGAGCTATGGATACTAATGTCGCTCCAATCGCCGTTACTGTACCCATGATTACCAAGGCATTCAAGGCAACTGGCGACAGGGCTAATAATGGTTGAAGTTTATACAGTAAATAAGCACCACCAGCTACGACTAGAGAGTTCCGCATTACCGAGGCGGGATTGGGCCCTTCCATTGCCTCATCTAACCACAGATGCAGTGGAAATTGGGCACATTTACCAGCAGGCCCAGCAATTAGTGCCAACCCTAGCAACGTCGATGTCATTGGACTTAAATTAGCTGTTTGCGCCCACTCATATAAATCCGAAATGTTCAAACTCCCAGCTAAGGTAGAAAGTGTCACTACAGCCATCAGCAGCAACAAGTCTCCTACCCGTTTAGTCCAAAATGCATCCCGCGCCGCCGTCACTACTAGTGGTTGAGCGTACCAGAAACCCACCAGCAAGTAAGTTGAAAGCGTCAAGACTTCCAAAAGCGCATAGCTGAGAAACAAAGAATCACTGATTGCTAGACCACATAGCGCTGCTTCAAAAAATCCCAGTAGCCCAAAAAAACGCGCTAACGACCAGTCCTTTTCCATGTAACCCAGAGCGTAAACTTGTGCCAGTAAGCTTAACCCTGTAATTAAAACTGTTGCCCCAATGCTGACTGGGGATAGTTCCAAGGAAAAAGATAAGTCTAAATCTGCTGCTTTGAACCAATTGATTAGTAAGGTTTCTGGTTCTCTATCCCAGACATTTTTAAATACAAACAGGCTATGAACAAAAGCTAAAACGGTCGTCAACAAGTTGAAGTATGCCGCAGGCCTTGGCCCTGTTCGCCGAATTATTCCTATTCCCCACGGCAATGTCAAAATTGCGCCCGATAAGCTATACAAAGGCACAAACCAACTTGTTGAAAATAGAAATTGCTCCATTTAAATTTCCCTTAATGACTCAGCCTTGATTTAAAAAAATTTAATCAGTTATTTATTTAATAAAATTAATTTACCAAAATATTGATGTTTTTTTACTATTATTTTAACTTAGACTTCAGAAGTACTTTTACTTAACGCTACCCTATTAAATGTTAAGTAAAATATAACTTTACATAAGCAAAAGCATTTACTTGCCTTAATATCACCGACCTTTTTACATTTGTATTTCTACTTTGACCAAAGTACTTTATACGATATATTTGAAAAAATTATATATGTTTCACCTAGTCATTGTACACTTAGTGATATTTGAGAAAAGTATAGATACAGCAAAACATACAGCCGCTGCTTACCTTTCATTAGATAGGACTAGCCTTGGTTATGAATGTCGTTTTGTAAATGTGATAAAGAAATTATAAAGCATAAGTGCCTGCTCAAGGAATCTGTAAACTTTAATTGCTCAGAAGCCTAGATAACTTTTTGTTAAGTTTTTTAAAACTTTCTTATCATAAACTATTATAGTAATTTATATTGCCAGGAACGCCAAGCTTTCCTATGCTTAATTTGGAAGTGTTTTCTTAGCTATAAGATCAGGCTCTCCCCGTCAAAAAATTCAAACGACAGTACAGATTGCATTAATTTTGTAGGAGTTCTGCGATGCCAATTGCAGTTGGAATGATTGAAACGAAAGGCTTTCCAGCAGTGGTGGAAGCTGCTGATGCGATGGTGAAAGCCGCCCGTGTCACCTTAGTAGGGTATGAAAAAATTGGTAGCGCTCGCGTCACCGTGATAGTTCGGGGAGATGTATCGGAAGTGCAAGCTTCTGTAGCAGCTGGGGTTGAAGCGGCAAAAAGAGTCTTTGGTGGTGAAGTGTTATCCACTCACATCATTGCTCGTCCTCACGAAAACCTGGAATACGTCTTACCGATACGTTACACAGAAGCGGTGGAACAATTCCGTACTTAAAAGCTGTTTAAACAAAGTAATTAACGCTCTTTGTCTGAAAAGAGCATCACTTTTGTCCAAGGCTAAAAACTTTGAAATAGGGATTAAAACTAATGTCAATTGCAGTGGGAATGGTTGAAACGCTAGGCTTTCCAGCAGTAGTGGAAGCTGCTGATGCAATGGTGAAAGCTGCCCGCGTCACTTTAGTAGGTTATGAAAAAATCGGTAGTGGTCGGGTGACGGTAATTGTTCGGGGTGACGTTTCAGAAGTGCAAGCTTCTGTGGCCGCAGGAGTTGAATCTGTAAAGCGAGTTAACGGTGGACAAGTGCTGTCTACTCATATCATTGCTCGTCCTCACGAAAACTTGGAATACGTCCTCCCAATTCGTTATACCGAAGACGTAGAGCAGTTCCGGGAAAATGTGAATGCAATTCGTCCTTTCGGTAGAAGACCGTAATTTGTAATGCAAATTGCCAAAGTTCGCGGCACAGTAGTTAGCACCCAAAAAGAGCCAACTCTTAGAGGTGTGAAACTACTGTTGTTACAATTGGTAGATGAAAACGGCAATATCCTACCAGAGTATGAAGTAGCAGCAGATATTGTGGGAGCAGGAGTAGATGAGTGGGTACTTGTCACTCGTGGTAGTGCCGCTCGTCAAGTTGTTGGCAATGAACAGCGTCCATTGGATGCAGCAGTGGTGGCGATCATAGATACTATTTACGTTGAAGATCGCCTCATTTACAGCAAAAAAGATCAATATTGATAGTCATTGGTCATTAGTCATTAGTCATTAGCTGTCGACAAATGACAACTGACAAATGACAACTGACAAATGATAATAGAGGAGGAATCTCGCGATGGCAGTCCGCAGCACGGCGGCACCCCCAACCCCGTGGTCAAGGAATTTAGCTGAACCAAAAATCCATGAAACTGCTTTTGTACATTCATTCTCCAATCTGATTGGGGATGTACGAATAGGTGCAAATGTAATCGTTGCTCCGGGGACTACGATTAGAGCGGATGAAGGCACACCTTTTTATCTGGGTGAAAACACCAATATTCAAGATGGTGTTGTCATTCATGGGTTGGAGCAAGGCCGAGTAATTGGCGATGACCAAAATAAATACTCAGTATGGATTGGTAAAAACGCTTGCATTACTCACATGGCTCTAATTCACGGGCCAGCTTATGTAGGTGATAATTCCTTCATTGGCTTTCGCTCTACGGTGTTTAATGCCAGGGTGGGTGCAGGTTGCATCGTAATGATGCACGCTTTGATTCAAGACGTAGAGATTCCCTCTGGGAAGTATGTACCTTCGGGAGCGATAATTACCAGCCAGCAGCAAGCCGATCGCTTGCCAGATGTGCAAGATCAGGATAAAGAATTTGCTCATCATGTGGTTGGAATTAATCAGGCATTACGAGCTGGTTATCTCTGTGCTGCGGATACTAAATGTATAGCACCCATTCGGGATGAGAACGCTAAATCTTATACAGGTAATGGTATTACTGTTTTAGAGTTGGAAAGGAGTAGTGAAGTGTCGAGCAATAGCTTGGGTGCAGAAACAATAGATCAGTTACGGTATCTATTGGGGCAAGGGTATAAAATTGGTACGGAACATGTAGACCAAAGACGTTTCCGCACTGGTTCTTGGACTAGTTGCCAACCAATCGAACCGCGATCGCTCGGTGAAGCGATCGCAGCATTAGAAAGCTGTGTAAATGACCATAGCGGCGAGTATGTCCGACTGTTTGGCATTGACAAAAATAGACGACGTGTGCTAGAGGTCATCATCCAACGTCCCGATGATGATGCAAAACCAGCTACCAGCTTTAAAGCGCCGACTGGTCGTAGCAATAGCAGTTACAGCAGTAGTAATGGTAACAGTAACGGTAACGGTTCTAGCAGTGGCAGAGTCAGTGGCGAAACTCTAGAGCAAATCCGCCAACTCTTGGCAGGTGGTTACAAAATTGGCATGGAACACGTGGATGAGCGTCGTTTCCGCACCGGTTCCTGGACTAGTTGCACACCAATTGAAGCAACTTCCACAAATCAAGTCATCTCCGCTTTGGAAGAATGTATAGCAAGCCATCAAGGCGAGTATGTACGTTTAATCGGTATTGACACCAAAGCCAAACGGCGGGTATTAGAGACCATTATCCAACGTCCAAATGGTCAAGTAGCTTCCTCTGGTGGTCAGAAATCATTCACTACTAGTGCAGCATCCTCTGGTACGGGAACAGGTACCAGTACCCGCTTGAGTAGTGAAGTAGTAGACCAACTCCGGCATTTATTGGCTGGCGGCTCAAAAATTAGCCTTGAACACGTAGATGAGCGCCGCTTCCGAACTGGTTCCTGGACTAGTACCGGTCAAATTCAAGCCTCCTCAGAAAGAGAAGCGATCGCAGCCGTAGAAGGACAACTCGGCGAATATCCAGGGGAATATGTACGCTTAATTGGTATTGACCCAAAAGCTAAACGGCGGGTATTAGAAACCATTATCCAACGTCCAAATGGTCAAGCAGCTTCCTCTGGCACTCAGAAATCATTTACTACTAGTGCAGCACCCTCTGCTACAGCAACAGCAACAGCTACTGCTACCCGCTTGAGTAGTGAAGTAGTAGACCAGCTCCGGCAATTATTGGCTAGCGGCTCAAAAATTAGCATTGAACACGTAGATCAACGGCGATTCCGTACAGGTTCCTGGACTAGTACTGGTCAAATTCAAGCCTCCTCAGAAAGAGAAGCGATCGCCGCCGTAGAAAAACAACTCGGCGAATACCAAGGGGAATATGTTCGCTTAATTGGTGTTGACCCCAAAGCCAAGCGTCGCGTATTAGAAACGATTATTCAACGACCATAATAGTGCTGAGTTAAAAGTGCTGAGTGCTGAGTTAACACTTTAAAGACACCAGTCACACCAACTGTAAACTCAGATTTTAGAAGATACTAATTACTCAGCACTCACCACTCACCACTCAGAACTTCATCCGGCTTCCGAGGTTAAAATTTCCATGTCTGTGCCGCTACTGCGCCTCAGCAATAACTTTGATACTTATATTAGTGGTGAGGTGACTATTCATCCAAGCGCGGTACTTGCACCTGGGGTAATTCTCCAAGCGGCTGTAAACAGCAAGATCGTCATTGGACCAGGGGTCTGTATTGGCATGGGAACAATTCTCCAAGTCCATGAAGGCACCTTAGAGGTAGAAGCAGGTGCAAATCTAGGAGCCGGTTTTTTGATGATTGGCAAAGGCAAAATTGGCGCAAATGCTTGTATTGGTTCAGCGACTACAGTTTTTAACTATTCGGTTGAACCTGGGCAAGTAGTACCGCCTGGTTCAATTTTAGGAGATACCAGTCGGCAGATTGACCTGACAAAGCAGCTAGAACCATCTACAAATAACCCAACTTCTACTACAAATACACCACCACCGAAGGAAGAGGAAAATGGCTCAGGTGGAGTTAAGGAAAAAGCAGTTTCCTCAACTAACTTCTCAGCTTCGGCTTTTGTAGATTTTAAGCAAAACAAGTCGATTTCTTACTTTAAATCTCCCGTCACTCCCGAAAATCAGTCCCCTCCCGTGGAGGAAGCGACTAATGATGCTGACTCCAAAGTGGAGTCAGCCGCCCAACCGTCTACAGAACATAACTTAGACCCCAGTCAGCCCGTCGCAGAATCCCCTAACGGTTTTGGGACTCAAATTTATGGACAAGGGAGTATAAGCAGACTGTTGACTACATTGTTTCCTCATAGACAATCCTTGAGCGACCCAAACTCTGACGATTAGTTCGAGTAAGTGTTAATTGTAAGTTGTCGGCTTTTTCCGTATTTTGGAGAATTCATCATGGAAACATACAATCAACGGCCTATTCGCACTATCCAAGGAGCGAGTAGTCAAGAAACCTTTCAGGATACTGCTTTGGGTTTAGTTTCTACCCGTAGTTTTCCGGCGATCGTTGGGACGGCGGATATGATGCTCAAATCAGCGGGAGTTCACCTGGTTGGGTATGAAAAAATTGGTGGTGGTCATTGTACTGCGATCATCCGTGGTGGAATTGCTGACGTGCGTCTAGCGGTAGAATCTGGCGTGCAAACAGCTGAACAGTTTGGTCAGTTAGTTTCTAGTTTGGTGATTCCCCGACCTTATCCCAACCTAGATATAGTGCTTCCCATTACAACTCGTTTCACTAAATTAATGCAAGAGGGCAATTCCAGCCGTCTGAGTAACCAAGCAATTGGTTTGGTCGAAACGCGAGGATTTCCCGCGATGGTAGGAGCATGTGATGCCATGCTCAAAGCTGCTGATGTTCATTTAGCAGCTTATGAAAAAATTGGTGGGGGTTTGTGTACAGCTATTATTCGGGGTTCCGTAGCCAATGTGGCGGTAGCAGTGGAAGCGGGAATGTTTGAAGCAGAACGCATTGGGGAATTGAATGCAGTGATGGTAATTCCTCGACCGTTGGACGAAATGGAGTTAACCTTGCCATTAGCAAGCTGCTGGATAGAAGAACGCGAACCGTTAAACTTGCCAGTGAATATTAAAGAACAAGTTGCGGAACTTGAGGTATTAAGATTACCAGACTTAACCAAGTTACCTACAAAAGTTCAAGAAGAATTATGGAATGATGAATGATGATAGATGAATTTTGTCAAATTATCATTCAGCATTCATCGTTTAGATGGAAGGCATCTTACGCTTAAGCTATTCTGAATAATAGCTTTTTCAATCCATAAATAAAATACCTTTATTTTAATCTAAATAATAGAGTTTTATCTATGATAAAACTCGTAACTTTCTGTGAGCATCACTATATCATTTGCCAGTGTTCAGCAATACTAGTTTTATATCTATTAATCGCTATATATAAGGAGAATCACCCTTGAACCAAGCGACGCTGCACCAGTTAAAGGTGTTCGAGGCGGCGGCACGGCACAGTAGCTTTACTCGTGCTGCTGAGGAATTGTTTCTCACCCAACCTACCGTTTCTATGCAGATCAAGCAACTAACAAAATCGGTGGGTTTACCATTATTTGAGCAAGTGGGGAAGCGATTGTATCTGACGGAAGCAGGACGGGAATTATTTGCTACTTGTCGGCAGATTTTTCACAATATAGCCCAGTATGAAATGAAGGTGGCAGATTTAAAAGGGCTAAAACAGGGGCAATTACGTTTGGCAGTAATTACAACAGCAAAATATTTTATCCCACGTTTGTTAGGGCCGTTTTGCGAACTTTATCCAGGAATTGATATCTCGCTGCAAGTAACAAATCACGAACAAATTTTGGAACGGATGAGTCAGAATCTGGATGACTTATACATTATGAGTCAAATTCCAGACACTATAGATGTGACTTGTGAACCATTTCTAGAAAACCCGTTGATAGTCTTTGCACCGGCTAATCATCCTTTATCCAAAGAAAAAAATATTCCTATACAACGCCTGTCTAACGAACCTTTTATTATGCGGGAACCAGGTTCAGGAACTCGTCGTGCCGTCCAAAAGCTTTTTGAAGAACAAGCAGTGACGGTAAAAGTCAAGTTAGAATTGGGAAGTAATGAAGCAATTAAACAAGCGATCGCAGGTGGTTTAGGAATTTCTGTTCTATCCCGTCATACCTTACTATCAGACGCTCCAGAGTTTAGCATTTTAGACGTGCAACACTTTCCCATTCAGCGGCATTGGTACATGGTTTACCCATCTGGCAAGCAGCTATCTATCGTCGCTCGTGCCTATTATGAGTATCTACTAGCTGCGGCAAAAAATATTGTTGAGCAAAAAGCTGATACTACTTTTAATACTCTTTAACCTGATAAGGTAAGCGTTCAGGGAGGATACGAAGTTAAGAGGGTTTGAGCGACTAAGTATCTAGGCATAAATAAATTTAAAGTTTGTAGTAAGGACTTTAGTCCTGATAATCCTTGCTCTGAGCGATAAATCGCTCACTACAAACTTGGAGTTTATTTTATATTTAATAATGTCTACCTACTTATCAAGCCCTAGAGTAGGAGGAAACAAGCTTAACTCATGTCACTAATTTGCCTGTAACTCTTATTTTCTCGTTATCCCCGTGAACAGCTACCTTGTTTACCTTCAAGTCAAGAACTGACGTGCTTATATTACTCTATATTTAATGGTAAGTTTTTTCTTAGAGAAAATCTATGCCTGGTTTTGCCTACTGCTTAACCTTATCCCAATTCAATTAATGATTGCAACACATCCTTGGGTAAAGATGTGATTTATCGGGTTTCTACAGATAATTGTCAAATTCTTTTTTTTAAGTGGTATTACATCTACAATTTGTTAGATCAATTCTATCCTAGAGGATATTTTAAAACTTATTTGCGATCTATCCAATACTTCAATACATAGCAATCATGCTGGAGTTTTAAATATTAAAAAGTTTTTCTAAACCTTCTTGAGATGTCTTAGACTCGTTAAAAATAAATTCCTCCGGTCTTTTATACGTTTGAAAAATATTCAAAATCCGGTCTAGAGATAATGGCTCCATAAAATCTGCTATCCTTTCGGTAGTTAGCATTTCAGTCTTATTAATGTAGTTACTAATCTTTGAAGGATGATTACTAATTCCAATATTAGGAACCCCTAATATGTCAGCAAGTATTATAGAGTGCAGACGATTTCCCAAGTGAAAATCCATTTTGCTAAGGATTTCAAGAAACTCCTCTGGTTTGTTCCGTGAATGAATCACACAATTTTGTTCGGGTAAATACTTTTTCATAAATTTATGAAAGTTATTGTCGTTTTTCTCATCTCCTATATGTGCTGGTAGTAAATGAATGACTGAATTAAACTTCTCAACCAATGGCATTAACTGTTCTGCATAAAACTTGCCTCTACCTTCGCCCCACCAATATGTTCCAGAAAAAGATATATGATTTATATTATTGGATATTGATTTTTTCTTTAGATATTTTTCATAAATATTTAAATTTAAAAATGCTAGATCGCCACCCATACAAAAGGGTTTCTTGTATTTAATTTTTTGTTGAACTACTTGATACGAATCTTTGTCTCTAACATATAAAAAATCAGCATTTTCATATATCTGCGTTACATTATCTTCTGTTTTGACACCTTCTAAACCTACGCCTATAAAGCAAAAACGCTTACCCATTAATTTTGATAAAAATTGAAGTCTGACTAAATATTTCGGTTTAATGCTGAGGTTTAAGCTACCTCCACCCCAAACGATATAGTCACTTTTTAAAATTAACCAAAGCCTGTGTAATCTAGTTAATTTATAAATGCTAAAAATTTGGATTTTACTGTCTGAATTATCATAATAATTCTTTTGACACATAACGAATACTTTTTCTACAACTTCTTGCGCTTTCCAAAAAGTTGTTAATTGCTTTACAAATATATCATCACCTACATTACCTTCACCATAATAGCCTATAAGGAAAATATTCATATTGATACAATTTTAAACGTTAGTAATTTATTATGACATTGCATTAGTCAAGCAAAATTAAAAATTTAAATTTTTAATGACCTAAAGGGGTTGACGGTTAGACCGAGAAGCATTGACAATTAACCAGCAGAGTTATTAGAAATGGGGGAAAACTGGCAGTGGTTAACCCGGAAATACCGTCTTGGCGCAAAACAGTACAAAGCGAGATTGTAGCTGTTACCGTGTATACTGACAGAGCATTGGTTACACGGCGTGGTGTAGTTGATTTAACAGGAATTGAACAGGAATTAGTAATTACCCCAGTGCCAATAACTCTAGAAACTGAGTCTGTCAGGGTTAGCGGTACAGGTAGGGTAGGGGTGCGCTTGGTAGGCATTAGTAGCGATCGCATCTACACTACTGAACCTGTAGCGGAGCGAGTAGCACATTTGACCAGGCAAATTCAGCAATTAGAAGCAGAAAAACGCCACCTCCAAGCTCAGGTGGATGCTTTAGCGTTGCAATCTAGTTTTATCGCTGGCTTACGTGAAAAAACAGAAGAACCCTTTTCGCAGAGTTTGTCTCGGAAAAATCTCAGCCTCAGTGAGACTTTGGATTTCCTCAACTTTCTCGGAAGCCAGTATAGTGAGTATGCGATCGCATCTGGAGAGTGCAAAACCCAACAGCAGGAATTAAACAAACAACTGCAAGCACTTTACACCTCATTGCAAATAATCCAAACACCCCATCCCAAAGAAAGTTTTAGCTTAGTTGTAGCAGTTGAAGTAGCGGGTGAAGGCGAATTTGAATTAGAGGTGTCTTACATCGTAAATCGCGCTAGCTGGAATCCGCTTTATGACTTACGCTTTAGCACTACCAGCGATATTGTCCATCTGAGTTACCTTGCAGAAATCACTCAAAGCACTGGCGAAGATTGGATAGGTGCAAATCTCACCCTTTCTACTGCTAAACCAGGATTAGGTACACTTCCACCTAAACTTGAACCTTGGTATATTGATGCGCCACGTCCCCAAATGTTACGACGATCTCGACTAGCTGCCCAGCCACCGCTGTTACCTACCATACCAGAACCACCTGCTGCTGCCAGAGCGGATTGGGAAGAACAAGACGAAGTTACAGAGGATAGTCTTATCATCCCAGCAGAAACCGTTACAGCTGAAGTATCCAAAGAAGGTAGTGTAGTTAGCTTTAAACTGAATGGTGGTGGTAATATTCCCAGCGATGGCGCACCTCATAAAACTACGATTTTCAACGATGATTATCCTTGTAGCTTCGATTATGTAGCAATGCCGCGCTTAGTAAGTTTTGCTTATCTACAAGCTAATGTGAAAAATAATCCCAACGGTGCGACTTTGTTAGCAGGTAAAGCAAATATTTTCCGCGATAACGTTTTTGTCGGTACTACTGGGTTAGAAAATATTGCACCAGCACAAGAGTTTAAACTGAACTTAGGAATTGACGAAGGTTTAAAAATTGAGCGTGACTTAGTTGAACGTCTGGTAGATAAAAGATTAATTAGCAACCAGCGCCGGATTACTTATAGTTATCGGTTGAT
>NZ_JAVRCI010000119.1:0-17123 GCF_034530835.1 Nostoc sp. DedQUE12b
TAACCAATTTTCACTGGTGGCCGACAGTTGCGGCTTAATTATGGGTAATTTACCGAACATGATATAAGCCCTCAAAGCACCACGCAATTTTAGCTGTAAATTCAGCTAAAACCCTATGCAATTTTCTGTTTGAAACAAAAGAGTATCAGATTCACAAGAAAAAAGATGAAACTTTATAACACCCTGGTGATAACCCACAAAGTCCTTGCCTTTAAGACATTAATGTTACGTTTCTCCCATTAGTTGCTTTATTCTTAGCTCACCTAAAAGCGGAGATAACTTCTTTAACGACTGAAGTACTTCTTTGCTAGTTACATACCCAGCCTGGTACAAAGCTAAGTATTCGCCCCGTGACAAGTTAACAGGTAAGTTAATGAGATCTAGCGCATTAGATGGTAAACCAAATTCCAGTTGTTGAAGAAGAGCATTTATCGCAAGTTCATCTGGCCCCTCCCCAAGTAGTAAAATGCTGACGATATCGTATGCTGACTGAAGATATAACCGTGTCCGGTCTGCACATCCACGAATATCACTGGCTCCAACGTTGCCAGCATAGGGAGTAGTTGAGAATTTTTTCTCAATGGTTTCTATTGACTGTCCATTGATCCAATCCCAGAGGATGGCAGCCCGTTTACACCGCGCATAGTAGTCAAAATTGTCCTTTGCACCTCGTTGCAATCCAGTAGTCACGGCGTGTCCATAATGAGCGTTTATCTCACGTACCCAAGTAGATTCTTTTGTTCCCTTTTTAAACACTGAAATATAACCAGCAACTTCTGGTAAGACTTGTAGATATGCCATAAGCTGCCCTGCGGAAAGATTCTCAGGAAAACGTTTGAGCAAATCGACAAGTTTTAATGCAGAGGAAAATGAAAAATTGGATCTTCCACATGCCTGCCCAAGGAGACTAAGCCGTATTTGCTCATCTTCTTCTTCGAGTAGGCCCAAAGAATCCATTTTTGTGAGGAACTCTTCTAGGCGAGGCTCTGTCACTTTATGCCAGTCTGGATGTTGACGGCTCGCTAGATACCCACCATAGGTGCTGGCGAGTAAATGAATCACGTCTTTTCTAGGAACTTGTTTAATCTGGCTGAGTAGACGAAGTACCCATGTCTCTGTATGAGAAGCGTCGAAAGAAGAACGTATTGGTTCCGGTTTGCCTTGCACATATCGACAAAACAAACGATCGCGTTCTATAGCATTTTCAGCCAATAACATGCTACGCCCTGACGACGAAAGCCCCAATCGTCCTGCGCGTCCGGCCATATTTTTATATTCAGCTACGGTAAACTCACGTTTTTCATCACCATAAAAGAAAGTCTCTGGAATAATAACGGTTGATGCAGGCGTATTAATGCCAGCAGCAACCGTTGTCGTTGCAGTGAGCACACGAATGGTACTTTGAGGCTGTCGAAATTCTTGTTCTACCGCCAAGCGTTCTTCCCTGATTAAGTCTGAATTATGAAAGGCGGTTCCACCTATTAATGCTGTATGCAAGTTTGATGATGCGGTTGAACGATCATGTACAGGAAGCTGCGCTAGTACGTTGCTTGCTGCCATAAGCCCTAACTCACTGGCAAGATAAAGAGAGCAGCCTACAGCACTACCACGTTGATTGCGAAAAATAAGTAATTGCTCTTTCTCAGCAGTAAGTTTTTTGGCTAAGGGAACGATGATATCTTGCGATTCCGGTTTATCTTTGCGTTGTGCAATGACACCTGGTGACAAAAACTGCTCTACATGCTCTTGCTGGTCAAGACCGATATATTGAAACACACCGCTTCTATCTAAAACTCCTTCAATAAGTGGCACTGGCCGATCGTGGCTGAAAAGCGTTTCACATTCAAGCCAATCGTTAAAATAATTAATATCACCAATTACGGCTGAGAGTGCGATTATCTGCGGTTGTACACCCTGCTTTCTTGCATTCAGCAAATTGGTAAGTAAAAGTTCTACTGCTATACCGCGATCAGGATCAGTAATAAACTGTGCCTCATCTAAAACGACCAATCCAATCTTGTGAATGAGCGATGGTACGCTGACCGATAATCCTAAAAACATTTCATACGTGAGAAGTGCTATATCGTATTTCCCCCGTATGAAATGGTCAGTATCATCTGAATAATCACCTGTACAACGGATTACTCGAAGCCCTAATTGCTCCCCATATAAAGCTTGAAAATCTTCATACTTCTCATTGGTAAGTGACTTAAACGGTAATAAAAATACAGTCTTTTTTCCTTTAGCGATCGCGTTAGCCGCAGCCATTTCTCCAATAAACGTTTTGCCGGAACTTGTAGGTGCTACTACTAGAAGAGAACGACGGTCAAGTACACGGTATTCGTTCACTGCTTTAAGTTGGAGAACATTAAGCCCATTCGCAAATTGAGCTTTCCATGCATTGATTAATTGAGACGGAAGATTAAAAGCAGCCAGATCATCAATATTTGGGCTAACTTTGACACCAACTGTATCTGGAAATGCTTGTGCATACCGAGTGCCAGGGATCAACGGAGGTAACTTTAGGCCACCTTTAATAAGATTAAAAATCACTGGAGTTTGGCGTAAACCGAAACGGCTAGCTTCAGATCTAACCCATTGAGTCACTTCGTTGATTATTCCACCTATCTCAATGCCTGTAGGATGAAGCTTAAAAGTACGCAGCAACGCCTGGGTAAGGAGTCCATGTCCGTTCAGTTCTTGCGCTGCTTCATTGTCTTTTGATGCAGCGATAATAACCCTTCCCTCCCCTTGCAAATCCTCGACGGTCATGATTGTGCTACGTGGCGTAGGGACATTTTGAAGCACACGCGCAGTTGCTCCACCGCTAAAGCAGCAGTCAAGAATGACAATGGCAATACGTGCGTTCGATGAATTTAGATAGTTGTTCAATTCACTCATTGCGATCGTTGTTTCTTCTAATGCTTCACGCCGAGCATCATGAGGAACAAGCTGGTGTGCGGGAGATCCGTGACCTGCAAAAAAGAAAAGGGCTGTATCGTCAGGCCCTGCTCCATTAAATGTATTGTTGAGTGCATCTCTTATGGCTGTACTCGTTGCTTGGCTATCAAGCAGATAATGGGTTTTGATATCTAAGATTGAATCTGAGAACAGTGCCCAAAGCGTAGTAGCATCATTTTATGCGCCAGCCAGATCAGAGATATTGTTGTCTGCATACTGATTTACACCAATAAAGGTGGCGAATAAAGTCATACTAGTATTTACTTATTACTAACTTGAAATAACCTATTGTAGTGCGTATGCTACATTTTTTTAGATGCCGTGTTCCCAATAATTATGAGGCTCTAACCGCACACTGCCAGTAGGGATAGCTATCGCTTTTATGTCGATTGTTTTCCCATTGAAGAGGCTGAAGGTTTCTCAAGTCGTCACTGCCACCTTTTGATACAGGATAATCATGGTCAATTTCCCACCCCCACTGAGAATTGGTGTTGCCATAATCAGCACGCTTAATCCACGCTTCACATGAATCCTTACGAATTTCATTTGGGTTGTAGCCTAAAATAGGCTGTCCTTTTCTCCAAACCAACTCAATAGTAACTTGGTCAAAATTTCTTCCGTGAGAGTTGGAGTTGGGCTGTCTCATAAAATCCTTCTTTTGAAATTTGTAACATTACGTACTTAGCCTGGCGCACAAGTGCTAAATAGTCAAGCTGTATTTGACACCAACACGTTTGTATCGCTAACATGTTCGTATCATTTTTAGTGCGTTTGTTTTCATTGGCAGTTATTTATGGATTTAGATATTCTCTACCGCCTAATTGGGGAACGAATTCGGTGTGCACGAGAACGTGCTGGACTTAGCCAAGCAAAGCTAGCAGATAAACTAGGAATGAGCCGAACATCTGTAGTTAATGTTGAAGCTGGCAGACAAAGACTTCCGCTTCATGTTTTATGGCACATTGCAGAAGAGGTAGGCACAGAAGCGGCTCTATTAATTCCTCAACAGTCTGAGTATCATAAGGAAACGCAACCGATATCGCTCGATGCTGGGACAATTGAAGTAATTGAAAAAGCTGCGAGTGGTGATCCTGTCACACGACGTGATCTGACTAATTTTATTGAAAGAGCCAAAGCAAGAAGCAAGGGTGTTTAATGAGGTACTTATCAACCAAGGAAATTGAAAAAAACGCGACGGACTTACTTGAGTCGTTAAAGTCGATGGATCTTCCAGTAAGAGTTGATGCCATCGCTTATCGCCTTGGTTTAATGGTGGAGTTTGTACCTTTAGGTGAAGAAGTATCAGGACTTCTTGTGATTGAAAATGGTAAAGGAACAATTGGAATTAACGAAGCACATATCCCTGTTCGACAAAGATTTACTCTCGCACATGAGATTGGCCACTACATTTTACATAAGGAGCAATCAGAGCTATTTATAGATAAAAAATACACTGCTATTTTCCGCGATTCACGCTCTTCTTCTGGAGAGTTACGAAGAGAAATTCAAGCTAATCAATTTGCCGCCGCACTACTCATGCCTCGAAAGCTAGTCGAGAACGAAATCAAAGCTAGGGGACTTGATTTAGGTGATGATTGTATGTTGAGAAAGTTAGCTGAGGATTTTGAAGTAAGTATCCAAGCAATGGCTTATCGTTTATCAAATATGAATATATTCCCTTCCTCATAAACTGCACATTTATCTAAAAAAATCCTAGTCAGCTTTCCCTTACGTGGTTGGGTTAAGCTATCGCCATATATACCAAGACTCACAATGACAGAAGAAGAGGAAGATGATTTTGTAGATGAAGCAATGATTTATGATGAGCCTGAATTTATACAATTAAGCTTGTTTTGAGCGGAAATATAAATGGTTAGTTGCAGGGCTATTTCATTCTAAAGAATGGTATCAAATGGTAAACTAACTTTTTAGGCATTTATCAGATGAAGTGTACGTTTGAAATAGCTATTATAGAAGCCTTTGGCGATTGATTTGCCAGACCCTCGACGTGGTGCTGGACAACGCCATAGAGCCATAGAAAAGCCCTCTGCCTTGGTCTTTTCACTCTAGCGATCGCAATGAGCTAGGAAGATGGAAACTGAGTCGCTAATTGCTTGCAAGTCATTATCAAGTAAAAATGACCCACTATCCGGTTGCATGGGGCAACGAATGGCTTTGTAGTTTGTTATTTGTTTGGCTCTATTCAGAGATACAGCAATACAGCAATTACTCAACTAAATAAAGTTAATAGTGTTAATTAGTTGATCATGAGTTTATACCTCAAACCACTTGACCATCTCCACACAAAATCCTTACGATACAAGTATTTAGGATTGACGAACATGGAGATTATCCAATCACATCGCTTTAAAATTGGATATAAGCAAGCAACAAGTCCAAATAATATCCCTTATGTTCACTAATATCATGGGATTGCTATGGATCATACTGCTGATATCAATTCACCTGTCCCAGTAGTTTTTCGATCTTCTAGGAAAGAATGGGCAATTAAGTTGAGAATTTCAACTTTTTCTACAGGAGAGGCCGCAGATACAAGCTTTTGCAGGCTTACACCTGGCTTTGCTCCAAGCAACTGAGACAAATACCACTCCCGTGCTTCTATGGGAATAGCCCCTAACAATGCTAGAAACTTTCTAGTTCCCAAGTCAGCCTTTCCCTTACGAAATCTGGAAATTAACACCTCTGAAACTCCAGCTTGCTTGGCTACAACCTTTGCCGAAAGGTTGAATCTATCGAACATCTCGTCAAATAGTTGCTGGTAAAGAGAAGTTTCCTCTGTTACAAAATTTTGCATTGCTAGCTAATTATAGGATTAGTTAGTTGTTATAGTATGCGATATTTAGAGAGAACTCTATTAGGATTTTTAAAGTTATGGATAATTCAATGATAACAAGGGACTTACTCTTTTCAAATTAAGCCAACAGCAGTTCTGACTGAAAACATAAGATCAGCTTTTCTTCAGTAGAGCAGAACTTCGGCTAATACTTGCTTTGGCGACACTTTTGAGGGCGCAAGTTAAGAGAATTTCGGCATACATCAAGTAACGCCTGAAGTTGCTAATCCCTTTGCTCTCTATTGCTGTGTGTCAAATGGCTGGTATTTAAAAATTTAGCTCTTGTCTGGGGGGACAGGGGCTGGAAATTTTTCTTGCTTATTAAGGTGATTATGACACAGAACAGTTCAAAAATTCAAGGTAAGTTTTACCCACTCCAGCACGAGGAATGGCTGAAAGCCTGCCGAGAATTAACGCCAGCACAGAAAGATGTGCTGTACTACATTCGCACTCTCGACCCTTATGGCGACGGGGTTGAGTTGTCTGTTTCCGGGATAGCTAGACAACTGTCAGCAGAGAATAAAGAAGTACATCGCTCTACAGTTAGCTGCGCTCTCAAAGCCTTAGATGACAAGGGATTCATTGACCTTGAACTACTGAAAGTCCAAGTCAAAATTTTAGCTGGGGGGCTTCATTGTTGCGATGAGACAACAGTGTTGCCTACAGACAACAGTGTTGCCTCACCGCAACAAGCGCGATCGCTACGCAACAAGCGTGATCATGACGCAACAGACGCGATCGCTACGCAACAACCGAGTTCTGAAAGCCCTACCCAGAGCCAATCTTCAAGTCCTAAGACTTATAAGACTTATTCAGACTTTATTAAGACTCTCTCGGAAGAGGAGCGAGCGAATTTTTGGAAATTTTGTGAGGAAAAAACCAAAAATCTTAGCCAGCCAGTGAATGACATTGAGGCTTGGTTAGCTCACAAGAACAAAGCTGGAAGAAATCGCTGGGAGGTTTATTACGAAAAATATCTGGCATCAATTCAGGTACAAGCCAAAAAAACTGAAACAAAAAATGCTCGAGATGAATTCCGCCGAGAACTCGAAGAACGGCAGCGACAGGCTCAAAGAGCTTGGGAAGAGTCGCAAAGGCAAAATCGGGCTGAGAATACTGGCGGTGAGACATGATTGATAAATTGCCACCCCAAAACATCGAAGCGGAAGAGGCGATTTTAGGCGGTATCATGCTTGATCCAGAAGCAATCGGTAGGGTGAGCGATCGCTTAATTCCCGAAGCCTTTTACATTAGCGCCCATAAAGATATCTATCAAGCCGCGCAGCGCCTTCATTGGTCTGGTAAACCCACTGATTTACTCACAGTTACAGCTTGGCTTACTGACCACGATTTGCTAGTCCGTATCGGCGGGAGAAATAAATTAGCAACTCTGGTAGACCGCACAGTGTCAGCTGTCAACATCGACACCTTAGCCGAGTTGGTAATGGACAAATTCGTGCGTAGACAGTTAATCAAGGCTGGAAATGAAATTGTACATCTGGGTTACGAGACAGAAACTGAGTTACCACATATTCTTGACCAATCAGAACAGAAAGTTTTCCAATTATCTAATCAAACCCTATCTTCAAACACTGAACATAACAGCACGATTAACGTTGCTGCTTACGAGGATTTAAATTCAGCAAACCCCATTTACCATACAGGACTTCATGAACTCGATAATTTGATGGTGGGATTTGAAAGCGGCACACTCACCATAGTTGCGGGTAGGCCATCAATGGGAAAGTCCCAGATCGCCTTGTTTTTGGCTTTCCAAATGATACTGTTTCATGAGCTACCTGTGGTCATCTTCTCCTTGGAGATGACAAAGAAACAATTGGAGTACAGGCTGTGGAGTTTAATTAGTGTTAGCAACGCCTATAAGCATTTAGAGTTAACGCCACTAAAAAGCGATCGCATCCGCAGACATCGCTCAGGTAATAAACCCCTAGCAGACTGGGAATTTACAAGCATTGCCAAAATCGTTGGTATTGCTTCAGAACTGCCGCTTTATATGAATGACTCAAGAGGTATTACCGTTTCTAGAATTGCTTCCGAATGCCGTCAAATTAAGGCCAAAGAAGGAAAGCTAGGGTTAGTTGTAGTCGATTACCTGCAAATGATGGCAGAGGATTCTGGGGGCAACCGCAGTTATGAACTAGGTGACGTGGCACGGGGACTTTACAAAATGGCTGGGGAAATAGAAGTTCCTGTGTTGGCACTTTCTCAAATTTCTAGAGGAGTTGAGGGCAGACAGAATAAGCGCCCAATGATGAGCGACCTTAGCCAATCGGGAATTTTAGAAATGGTGGCAGACAATATTATTCTCACTTACCGAGATGAGTACTACAACCCAGACACTACAGACCAAGGAATATTAAAGCTCATCATGGCTAAGGCACGGCACGGTGAAACAGGCACAGCAACGGTGTTTTTTGACAAGTCCTATGGAATTATCCAGAATTTGCGCTCCGAAAATATCTGAGTCCTCAAACTCCTGTCGAAACCATCCACCTCATTTAGAGGAATTTTTACTGGGGGGTATTGATAATAGCCCTAGTAAAAAGCTTGAAAAAATAGAGATATCCCCAAGTATTGACAACCCTAGTAAAAAGCGCAGAAATTGGGGTGAGGGTAACGGCACTATTCATTGGCGCACCATTACTAGGGGTGGAAAGGACTACCCCCAAGCTTACTATCATTGGCAGGAAAAAGGTACAAAGAAGACCAAGTACATTCCCAAACATTTACTGGGGGTTATTCAAGAAGCAGAGTTCAAGAAGCGCCCAATTATAGAAATTTTGGCATTACTGGGTGTTGTGCCTCCATTTAGTGGAAAACCATTACTCTTCACGGCAAAGATTATCCCCAAGCTTGGTATCACTATGAGTTTTGGAAAGATGGCGATCGCCTCCTTAAAAAGTGCAAGTATATTCCAAAACGACTATTAGTGAAAATAGAGAAGCTAGAAGCAGATAAAGCCCCAGTTAAAGATATTTTGTCAGTATTGCAACTCAAATTATAGAAAAATCATTACCTCAGAAAAGCTGTGCAAATCGTAAATTCTGGATAAGTCTACTACAGGTTTACAATATCCCGTCCAACTCGATTGCTTGGATAACCTTTTGGCGCAAGTCGTAACTATAGAGAAAACCAATTAGCAGCACGCCATAAAATCCAGAAACGGCGTGCAAGTCTCGCCATAATCGCTGATTCTGACTCCATACTCGTGGAATCAATGTTCATAAAAGGGTTCCTTTGTTGCCTCGCAACCACAAATACAATCCCGTAAGCACCACGAGTCCCCAGCAGGCAGCAAGCTCTACTAGGTAATCCCCTACTTTTCCCATTATCAGTTCGCTGTGAATCTTACGAGCGATCGCCTAGAGATTATTATTTTCGTCACGCTCCCTTAAGATTTCTCCCGTGTAAGGGTGAAAAAAGGCAGTCAATGTCCGCTCATCTGAAGTTGTTAACGTCATTTCTGCACTGCAATCTACGCTTTGTGAATACCTGATAAAAAATCGCTGTTCAAAATTGGTAATAGTGATATAGTTACTCCAATCGGTTCTGATGGGGAGCAGCCATCGGACGCAAGAGGGAAAGTCCGGTGCAAATCCGGCGCTGTCCCGCAACTGTAAACCAAAATTAGGTAAGTCAGGATGCCCGCCGGTTAGAATCAATTCGTTTACATAAATCTGCGAGGTACAGATTATGAAAAGAAAACAGGCGTTAGTCAGTCTAACCCTGATGGGAGTTATCAGTTTTTATCTAGTAGTTGGTTTACCCAAACCCGCCTACGCCATGCATATTATGGAAGGTTTTTTACCAGTGCAGTGGGCAGTTTTTTGGTGGGTTGTGGCATTACCGTTTTTTCTATTAGGATTGCGTAGTCTGACTCGCATTACCCAAGCTAACCCACAGCTAAAACTACTACTAGGCTTGGCTGGTGCTTTCACTTTCGTGCTGTCAGCGTTAAAAATCCCTTCTGTCACAGGTAGCTGTTCTCATCCTACGGGGACAGGGTTAGGTGCGGTGCTATTTGGACCGCTTACTATGTCGGTTTTGGGTAGTTTAGTGTTATTGTTTCAAGCTTTATTACTAGCGCATGGTGGCTTGACGACGCTGGGGGCAAATGCTTTTTCGATGGCGATCGCCGGCCCATTTGTAGCTTACTGGATATATAATTTGACAATCAAGTTGGGTGGTAAAGAAAAAATTGCGATATTTCTAGCAGCTGCGATCGCAGATTTACTCACCTACGTTATCACTTCTATCCAACTTGCCCTAGCTTTTCCTGCACCTGTTGGTGGGTTTATCGCTTCATTTGCCAAGTTCGCCGGTATTTTCGCCATTACTCAAGTCCCCTTAGCAATTAGTGAAGGATTGCTAACTGTATTGGTGTGGAATTGGCTGCAATCTTATAATCCTCAAGAATTGGAACTATTGCAATTAATCAAACGAGGAAGTGGCAATGAATCAGTCTAAAAAAGGGTTGAGTAACTGGCTATTAGTAGTAGCTGTATTAGCTTTAGCAGTTGCACCGTTAATATTTGTACGCGGTGGTGAATTTGCTGGTTCTGATGACAAAGCCGAAAAAGCAATTACGGAAATACAACCTGGATATAAACCCTGGTTTAAATCGTTTTTTGAACCCGCTAGTGGAGAAATAGAAAGCTTATTATTTGCCTCACAAGCAGCTTTGGGTGCAGGAGTAGTTGGTTATGCAATTGGGTTATATAAAGGACGTTCCCAACAACAAAAACGTGAAGAATGAGCTTGCAAATAGATACGTTAGCTTACACTAATCGACTGCGAAGATTGCCACCGGAACACAAACTGATTTTTGCATTTACTACCCTTGCTATTTCCCTTGCTACCCATCCGCTAGTGCAAATTTTGATCACGCTTTGGATGAGTACTTGGACAGTTATTTATGCAAGAATTCCGGCTGGAGTTTATTTTCGATTGTTAATGTTCACCATAGTTTTTTGTTTGACAAGTTTACCAGCCCTAATGGTGAATGGAGTTGCGATTCCTGATTTACAAAGCGTCAAATTAGATTCGTGGTATGGACTAACTCTCGGACACTTCTATATTTATATCAGTCATAGTGGCAGTATCCAAGCATTGGGAATTTTAACTAGAGCATTAGCCTCTGTTTCTTGCTTATATTTTCTGATGTTAACTGTCCCTTTCACAGAAATATTACAAACTCTGCGTTACTTGCGATTTCCAGTACTTTTAACCGATTTATTATTACTAATGTATCGGTTTATTTTCATCCTGCTGAACACAGCTAGTGAATTGTGGACAGCACAAAATTCCCGTGGTGGCTACCGCACTCTTGCTATTAGCATGAAAAGTTTAGCAATACTAATCGGACAACTATTACAGCGAACCTTACAACGATATAATCAGTTCTCTCTCGGACTGGAAGCACGGGGTTTTATCAGTGAATTTCGAGTTTGGCATCCCCGCCGCTATCGTCCTCAATTACGGTATATCATCGAAGCCATTTTCGGTTGTGTAGTATTAATAGGATTAGATTTTTGGCGAAATGCAGGAATATTTACTCGAATTTGAGCAGATATATTACACTTATTCAGGCGCACAACAATCAGCTTTGAATGGTCTAACATTGAAGATTCCATCAGGTAAAAGGTGTGCGTTAATTGGTCAAAATGGTTGTGGTAAAACGACACTGTTCTTACTAGCTAATGGTTTATATAAACCTGATTCTGGTATTGTACGTTGGCGTGGTGAACCGTTAAATTATAACCGAAATTATCTTGGGAAATTAAGGCAGAAGGTCGGATTAGTATTTCAAGATCCAGAACAACAATTAGTAGCTTCTACTGTTGAGGAAGATATATCTTACGGTTTGTGTAATTTGGGTCTTCCAGTACCCGAAATTCAAGACCGAGTAGAGCAAGCATTAGTTGAATTTGAACTGACTACTTTAGCAGAAAGGCCAGTACATCATCTGAGTTTAGGACAAAAAAAGCGAGTTTCCATAGCAGATGTGATGGTACTACAACCAGAACTGTTAGTGCTGGATGAGCCTACCGCCTATTTAGATGTCAAACATACTCTGAATTTGATAGCAACTCTGAAAAAAATTCATCAAAATGGAACTACTTTAGTAATGGCAACTCATGATTTAGATTTAGTCTATCGGTGGGCAGATTGGGTTTTTGTTATGGATAAAGGGCGACTGATAGTAGAAGGCAAACCCCAAGATGTATTTAACCAGCGCACACTTTTATCAGAGTTAGAATTGGGCGTACCATTGATATATGAGATGTTATTTGATGGGTTATCTGCTGAATCAGGAGTAGTTAGAGAACGAGTACAGCAACGGATATTAGAGTTATTTCGCAATTTTTCATAATTTTACAGTTAGAGAATGTCAATAAATTAGAGACAATGCTTCTATAAACAATCCAAAAATTTAATCAATTCATACATTGAGTGATGAGTAGATACAGTCTTGCTTTTTGTAATTCGCCATAAAAATTGTTCGGAATTCGATATAACCTCAACTGAGATTTGTGTTGGCGCAAAGTCTTGAATAACAGAGAAACTTTTACCTTGTTTAACCCTAAACCCAACTCTTTGTAAAGCGCGAATAGTCCACACTACTGCAATTCCCTCACCACCTATCAAATTAATTTCTCCTTTATGGAATGTATGGAGATTAAATTCACCAGAAGCAATATCAAACTCTACACCTTCACTTTTGAAAGTATCAGCAAATGCACCACTCAATACCAAATCTTCTGGTGCGCCAATGTGTAAAATTCCATTATTTGCTAATAGCCAAACTTTATCCGCTAGACGCAAAGCTAAATCTAAATCATGAGTGGAAAGGAGAATTGCTTGATTAGTTTCCCGCGCCAAATGACGCAATAATTGCATAATCTCCACGCGTCGCGGTAAATCGAGAAATGCTGTAGGCTCATCAAGTAACATTACAAGAGGTGACTGCGCCAAAGCACGTGCAATCATAATTTTTTGACGTTCACCATCACTGAGTTCGCTAACTTGACGTGAAGCCAAATGTAATGCACCCACAGATTTTATCGCCCAATGTACTATCGCTTCATCTTCAGGTGTCAAATTTCCCCACCAATCAGTGTAAGGATGTCGTCCCAAACTCACCAGAGTATAGGCTGATAGCATTCCCACATCAACCTTTTCCGTTAAAACCAAACTCAACCGCTTGGCTAAATCCTGCGATGCTAAGTTATAGACATTATCTCCCAAAAGTCTGACTTCACCTGCGATTGGGGGTTGCATTCCAGCAAGCGATCGCAGTAATGTAGATTTACCCGCACCATTAGGGCCAAGTAAACAAACCAGTTCACCCGCTTGCAAAGATACAGAAATATCCGATGCAACACACCGCACATTTTTTCGGGATGTTTTATAGCCGATAGTCAAATTGTGAGTTGTCAGAATTGAGTTACTCATTATCAGGATAATAACTCATAGCAAATTAACCTTGTAAATACTCTGCCTACCTAGCCTACTCTGCGGGAACTCTCTTCTCCTGCAAAGACGGTAACGCGAATGAGGGAACGCTTAAAAGCGAATGCGCTTATCTTCTCTGCGAGACGCTTCTCTACGAGAGGCTCCGCCAACGCGAACGCGTACCTCTGCGTTTCAAAAAGCTGAGTTCACTTATGATGGAAAAGAGTTTCGAGAATTACGCCGCAGAATTACCCAAGTTACAACAGGAGTTCCAATTAAAGCAGTAATTGCATTCAAAGGTAAAACCATCTGACTTACCGCAAGTTGAGAAAACAAATCTGCAAACAATGCTAAGATTGCACCCATAATTATTACACTAGGGATTAATATCCGATGATCAGAAGTATTAAACAAACTTCGAGACAAATGCGGAATAGCCACACCTAGAAACGCTATAGGGCCACAAAAAGCAGTAATTGCGCCTGCTAATATAGATGCAATAGTAATAATAGAAAATCTAGCTTTCTGTACAGTTAACCCCAAACTACGTGCATAAGATTCACCCAGTAAAAGTGCATTTAAAGATTTTGATTGCAATAATGCTGCCAATAAACTCAAAAGTATCACTGGAATTAAAACAACTAACTGTCTCCAAGTCACGCCAGCAAAACTACCAAAAGTCCATACGATGTAACTTTGAATACCTTCTTTTGAGCTAAACTGCAATAAAATACTTACTATTGCACTCGTAGCATAGCCAAACAACAAACCTAAAATTAGCAGTGTCATTGTGTCTTGCACTCGGCGAGAAACAACTAACATCATTCCTAAAACCGATGCTGCGCCGAGGCTTGCAGCGATAACTAAACCAAAATCACTAATGATTCCCAAATCTGCTAATAAAGTTGGTGTTGTAGCACTTGCTGTTAATACAACTAACGCTACACCTAAACTTGCACCGGAACTAATACCCAATACAAAAGGCCCCGCTAAAGGATTTTTAAATAAAGTTTGCATTTGCAAGCCACTCACACCTAACGCCGCACCCGCTAAAGTTGCAGTTAAAGCTTTAGGTAGGCGAAATTTGAGAATAATATGAGTCCATGTCACTTTTTCTGGTTCTTGTCCGAGTAAAATTTTTATTACTTCATTAATAGGGATATCAACTGAACCTAAAGCTAAGTCTAATAAAAATGAAAAGATTAAACTTATGACTAAAATTACCAAAACTAAGGTTTTTAAAGCCGTAGTCTTTGGATGTTGGGAAAAAGTTTGATTTTTATCTTGATTGCTTAACATTATTAACTAAGTTGGCGGTAAAAAAATAGTTGATGATTAGGTAATCTCTCTGGATGCAGTATTTTAATTAAGTCAGATAGAACTACGTCTGGGTTACTAATACCACTTTCCCAGTAATCATTACCTCCAGTTTCATTCACGCGAGCATTGTTATTATAAAGATTACCTGTTTTCACAGCCTTAAAATCAGCATAACGACTATCTTCTGCGAATAAATCTTTTAAATTATGCCATGATTGACTAAAATTTAACCAGTAATCAGCATTAGCTGCACGTTCCAAAACGACTTCAAAAGATAAAGGTAAACTACCAGAGGATTTATCATCACTCCAGATATAATTTGCTCCGGCATCAGCTAGATATTTAGCTACGTAACTTTTGCCACCTGGCATATACCAAGTACCTTTAAAGTTAAATCCGACAAATACTGTAGGACTGTTTTTTATAGATTTGACTTTTTGAGCTACTTGTTCATATTTTTGAGTAATTTCTTGAAATATCTTTTCTGCTTGTTCTTCTTGATTAAAAAATAAAGCAGTAAATTTCAGCCATTCACTTCTTCCCAATGGTGTATCTTCCATGTATTCAGCATTTATCCCTACTTTCAAACCCGCCTCTGTAAGTTTGGCATAGCTATCAGTTTGGGAATTGCCTGTACTAAAAGTTGTTACTAGGTCAGGATTTAATTCTAATAACTTCTCTATATTCACATTAGAATTATTACCTATTTGTGCCACCTTTCCAGCTTTAATTCTCTCTAACACATCAGGAGTATTTACTTGCTTACTATTATTAATGCCAATTAATTTATCAACTACTCTTAACTTGGCTAAGTGCGGTAAATGAGTAGTAGATAGAGAGACTATGGACTTTATCGGTACTGTAATTACTTGTGTTTGATTAAATCCTTGTGGTGTAGGAGTTCCACATTGAACTAAAACATATTGAAAACCTGTGTTGGCATTCTGCCAAGGATTTTTGATAGTGACGACTTTATAGTGTTTGTGATATTCTACTGTTAAGCCTGTTGCATGAGTAATCTTAATTTTTTGGGGAAAGTAATCAGTATTGATGTCATAGTTTTGAACGCAGCCGTTATTTGTAGTCTGAGTAGATGTGTGAATTTTTGTACTATGGCAGGCAATGATTAAAGTTGCTATTAAGAATAATTGGCAGAAGAAAATAATAGATTTTGAATAAGAGGATTTTCTCAAGTTCATGGATTTTAAATACAGAGAACTAATCTGACATAGAGACGATCCAGATAAAAATATTAACGTGAATACAGCTAGTTTAACAAAAAGAAAACCGTTTGTATCTTGGCGGGAGATTTTGCCAAGAATAAATTAAACAGACTCTGGTGGATATATATTTTCAGACACTTTATTCCCTTTCACCAAATGTTCATTGACAATAGTTTCAGCTACATTTGAATTAACGCGAGTGTACCAAGTTCTATCATCTGAATAAAATACAACTGGCCCTAGTTGACATACTTCTAAACAACCAGACGTTCTTACTTCTACATCTACACCAGCTTTTTCAACTGCTGATTTCAAAGCATCAAATGTAGGTTGCCATTTGCGTGACGGAAGACAGCGAGTAGAAGTGCAAACTGAAATATAAGAATGTTTCAGAGGATTTTTAGTGAACGGTATAGGTTTGTTTCCCAATACATAAATATCTCGCAGTTCCTCATAAAGAGCTAACTTTGATAAATTCGGCTTGCCTTCTGGTAATAAATTTTCACCTTCTACATACGGATTTGGCAAGAAAATAGTCATGAGGTTTTCATCTGCACCATTCCAAAAATCGATACCCCAACTTCTAGGGATACCTTCTGCATTAAATCGTCGATAAAATGCAGCGCGACTAACTTGACGTTGTTGCCTTAATTCTAAAGGAGTCTTACAATGAGGCCCACCTAGATTAGCCTCTATACATAAGTGCAAATGCCAGCCTTCTGTGACTACTGTCAAATATCCATCATAGAGAATACAAATTTTAGGTGGAGCATTAAATTCTAATTCTAATACACCACCTTGAACAACATGCCCTACCCCAACCTGCTGCCAATTTTGCTGAAATAAAGTGTAAAGTAACGACGACAAAACATCGGTACTATAATCAAAATATTCGTATTCAATAGACCCCCCCGTAGATAAAACCTCACTCACAACCTTATTTACTGGAGTTACCCAACAATTAAACTCAGTCATTTAATACTCTCCTCTGCGTCTGTGCGTGAGAAAAAATTACTTCTATTAAAACGTAGAATTTAACCCAACCTGAAAAACCCTCCCCCCATCAGGATAACCCGGAAATAACTGATAACGCTGGTCAAAGAGATTATCTACACTACCTGTCAGTATTAAGTTATCGCTTAAAGGTACGCGCATTTTGAAGTCAAAAGTAGTGTACCCAGGCAAAGATTCTGTATTGGTGTTGTTTATTGGATACGCACCCAAAGAATGCATTAGGTAAGGATTCAGGTCAAGAGGTATTGACAAATGTGACATCTGAGGCGGAATAT
>NZ_JAVRCI010000120.1:0-17007 GCF_034530835.1 Nostoc sp. DedQUE12b
GTCGTTATTTTCAGCTTACTACCTGCTCCTTTCCTTATCCCGAACTCAGGTTAATACCAATTCTTAATTTGTAATTAAGAAGCGTAAGATTTAATCTGGGTTCCAGATTTGTATCTATAGTTTATTTTTGGAGAATTGGTGTTAACAGTAATGATATTTCTTGGTAGGTTTACTGGTAATTAATAGTAAGACCAGTTTCGTAACTGGACTTCAATAGATAAGCTTAAGAGCAATGTAGTCAGTAAAAACTGGCACAAGATTTGTACCAGTTTTACAAGTGGCATTAAAAGGATGAGTTTAGTTATTCATCTGGAAAAGTCTGTACCTTGCCATCAGGACTGAGAACAACTCGAATTCTGACATTTTGTCCATTTTTATTAGCGGAAACAAAAGGTTTGCCAACTTCAGGCATCCCAGCGTTATCAACGAATTCTCTTGCTGCCTTATTAAGGGGAAAAATTCGTTCAATTGTGCCGTCAACACCAACTATCAAACTATACTCTAATGTTTGTCCCAGTCCAGTAGGTGGTTGCCAACGCTTTGTTAGGTATTGTCTAGCTTCTGCTACTTGAGGTGTGTCAAATAATGTGCCAGTAGCTACTTCTCTGGATGTGGGGTTTTTACCTGCGTCCCCTAATTGATCGATAAATGGGTTATTAGCAGCAGTTCTAGAGGAGGGAAGTTGTGAAGTAGGTTTCTCTCCAGCAGAAGATTGCTGTAAGGAACTGATTCTTTCGTCTAGCTGTTGTGAGGTTAGTGGGGAGGGTTGGACTGGGGTATTGACACGATTCTTATTGGGTATGGTGTCAAGAGATGGAGGGAGGACTGGTGAGATATTAGTTGGTAAGCTACTTGCGTTAGAAGATAGTCTGGGTGGCAAATTCCGCAGTTGAGGGATAGCACCAGGTTGGGAACTTGACCCGGTTGGATTCTGTCCCAGATTTGGTAATATGGCAATTTCCTGGCCTGGGATTTTGCTCGATGGTGCGTTAGGAAAACTCGCCGGAGGCATCGCTCGATTACTAGGAATGGTTGCAGTCGTCCCTTGAGGTATTGTCAATGCATTTGGTAGTGGTGGAGAGAAACTAGAACCAGGTGCTGTTAGAGGTGCTTGAGGTAAAGTGGATGTGGAAAGTGGAGGGGTGGAACCTAGCAAATTATTTGATGGAGGGGTTAGTCCAGGTTCAGGCGTGGGAAAGTTTAGTGGGGATGAAGGTTCTAGAGCAGTTTTTACCGCTGTTGAATCCGCTGTTTTGGCTGTCTGCTGTTGCTTTTCTCGAATGTTGTTGGCATATTGCCAAGTAACTGGTAAAAAACCTACACCTAATACTAATACCGCGGCAATAGGTGCCCAAGTAGGAAACCTCAGAGTCGAACTCGTGCTGTTGAAAGTTGGAAGTGCCATGACATCAGTTGAGTATTCATCTAAAGCACTTGCCAAATCGAATAGTTGCAGCAAACTGAGTTGAATTACGGGGCCAGATGAATAGTTGGCCAGAGAACCAAGAAATAAGTTGTGAGTTAAATAGCTACTTGGTTCTAAGTAGATATTTGCCCCTGGAATCTGGGTACTAAAGGCATTTAATGTTTTTGTTGAAGACTTTAATTCCGGCTCATCTAGTGCTGTGCTTGACTCTTGAGTACTGGAGAAACTAACCCAAAAGCTTTCTGGAGACTGTTGGAGAAATTGCTGTACATAGTTGGTGACAGCATCACATAAAGCTTCAAGTTGTTCGCGATCGCCCCGAATTGGAACTCTGTGTTCTTCTGGTAGTCGGGGATCGTCAAAACGTAGCTCAAAACTCAGATGTTTGAGGACAGTTTTCCCCATCCAACGGGACAGAGGTGAGCTTTGCGCGAATACTTCTAGCGTGCAAGTCGGTGGTGTGTAGCAACGAATAACTGAATTTGATAGAGGCATGACAGGAACTACGAAGAAGACTATATTGGGATTTTGCAAAAATTGAGCCAGTTGCTTGCAAAGAAAAGTTGGAACGGTGGATTCTTCCACTCAGAAATTTGTCAGGTTCCTTCTGTTATGCAAACTGGCGTGCAAGGAGGAAGCATTGTTGATAATGCATCGCTCAAGAACTAATGACCATCAAAAAGGAATCCTTACCTAGCAAACTTTTGATAACGAATTTTGATTGAGGAATTTCAAATCTAAAATTTAAAATTTTGTTGAACGGTCTATAAGTGCTAGCCAGAGACGGCGATGCCCACCAGGAGCGCTGTAAAAAAGTAAATCTACAAGCAGTTTTAGGGCCAGGTTGGTTAGTAAATCTGTTGAGATTTGCTCGTCCTCTTCCATCCGCTCTTGGTAGGTGTTGCAAAAAGCATCAATATAGTCTCCAAGTAAAGCAGCCTGGTGAGGTTCCCGGTTATTTTCTGCCATTTGTTCTAACAGACCGACAGCACGGCGAATCAATTCCTGGTGCTGTTTGGCTAGGTAGCAGACGATCAAAACAAGCGATCGCGCTTCTTCGACATCGAGCTTTTTTCGCCCTCCTTGACCTTTGCGTAGAGGATTTGATTGGCGCAATCGCCATAAAGCTACGCGGTCTGGCACTCTTGACTCTAAATTCAGATCGGTTGCCGCCGAAAGCATTGCCTCTGAACCAATCCCAGTTAAGGTTTCTAGCGCTAACAGCACCAAGTCTAATTGGGTTTTGATATTGTCCCATTGAACTGTGTTTGGGGCTGGAAGCTTGATTAAATCCTCCCACTGGGAATTTGGAGTGGCTGAGTTGGCGGCCGAGTGCATAACTTTTAGCATAGGTGATCGAGCTGATAGGGGATGTTGCTGTTACCCATTTTGAAACCAGACTCTTAAGAATCAAGCTTGGTTTCCCATAGCTATAAGCCAGAGGCTTCAGCTAGCTTTTTTATGTGGTAAACAGTAGGTATCTTTGTCTTACTCTAGATGAAAATTTATTTTCGACAAAGTAAAAAATTATCAATTCTAATTAAGATTTATCCAACTTTCACTGTTAGCTCCGTATCAGAGTATCAATAAACTATTGTTTTAAATGCTAATCGCTAACGATCGCTAAGTAAGTATGTAGAATACCTCCTAATTTGCTTGCGGTTTTAAATTTTGAAATTTCTTGATATTTATTACTTGGTCTTAATATATACATAATTATTCTACAAATATTTTTCCTGTTTGCTAAAGGCACTTTTTACTGCTGGATATTACCTAAGTGAGTTTTACTTGTGTGCAGCCTGTTATTTCAGTATAGGCTGGGCAACATCAGGACAATTGACGCCTCCATGAATAAAACTGATGATAAACTTAAAAATTTGATAAAGTCAGCGTTTGAAGATGTTGGGTGATTGATTTATTCCAACTTAGTTGGTACTATTGCTTTAACCACAAACCACGCACATATCAGAACTCATTTATAAAGTTAATGGGCAGAGGTAATAGTTTAGATATTTACCAAAACCCATGCTTCAGTATGGGTTACAGAACATTCACTTAATAGAAATAACAACGCAATAATATAACAACTATGAAAAAGTATTTTTTTGCCTTTTCACTGATAGCTTGTGCTGTCGGTGTGACTTTGCCAACTCAGGCATTTGCAGTTAAGCTATACGGTGCTGGAAGTTTGCGCGATAGTCTCACAGAAGTAGCTGAATCTTTTAACGAAAAATATGGGATTGCAGTAGAAACGCGATTTGGCCCCTCTGGTTTAACACGAGAATTTATAGAACAAGAATTCTCTGAAACTGGAAAATCCGCAGATATTTTTGCCAGTGCAGATATTGATAACCCTCAAACATTGTTTGAAGAAGGTTTGAGTGAACCTGTAGTGAACTTCACTAGCAATCGCATGACTGCTGTTCTCAGATCGGGACTCGGTGTCACATCAGATAATTTGTTGGACTTTTTGCTAAAACCTGAAATCAAATTGGGAACTTCAACCCCTGTAGCAGATCCATCTGGTAACTATGCATGGGAGATATTTGACAAATCCGATCGGGTTACACCTGGTAGTTCCCAGATTCTTAAAAATAAAGCTTTACAGTTAGTAGGTGGTAATCCTAATGCTCCTATAGTTCCTAATGGCAAAAATAATTTAGTCTACTTTTTAGAAGAAACAAAACAGGCAGATATATTTTTAGCTTATTACACCAGTGGCAAGACTGCCCAAGCAGCAGAAGGTGGTGAAAATCTGCAAATAGTAGAGTTACCCGGCTATTTAGCAACGAAAGCTAATTATGGACTAACTACACTGAAGAATGCTGATCCTGATGGTGAAAATTTAGTCGAATATATCCTGTCACAAAAAGGGCAAGAAATTTTGGCTAAGTATGGATTTAGTGCACCTTCTACTTCTGTTCCCGAACATCAAGGTGCGGGTGGAATTTTGCTAGCGGTAGGGGTAGCTTTTATCTTCAATAAAAAATTAGTCAAAAAGCAATTAATAAAAATAGCTCAAGATAGGTAGAAAACTTACTAGCTTTGTCTTGTCCTAAGTCAACCTGATAGCACCTTGAACAACAAAGTCAAATATGAATAAGGTCAATACATTTACTTTTTACTCTCAACAAATAGCAAAAGCAGGTATAGCTTTGATAGCAGTAATTTCATCGAGCATTTTGCTTACTAGCCTTACCCATGCAGCTACGCTTGGCCAAAATATTATTGTTAATGGAGATGCAGAACAAGGAGAAGGAGATCCCATTGGTAATGCTGTTGAAACTGATATTCCCTTCATCCCTGGTTGGATTCCAACTGATAGTTTTAGTGTACTACAATATGGAGCAACAGGTTTTGAATTTACTAACCCCTTGGGTAATATAGTCGCTGTTAGTGGACTTCCTAATGTTAATAGTTCAGGACCAAATGTACGTGGTAAAAATCTATTTTTTGGTGGTGCTAATAGAAGTTCCTCAAGTGCTTCTCAACTAATTGATATAGCTAACCTTGCCTCTATAATTGATGCTGGGCATGGAACATACGATTTGAGCGCCTGGTTAGGTGGCTACGGCACTGATTTAGATAATGTAAAGTTTAGTCTTAATTTCCTCAATCAAGATGGTCAATCTCTAGACACAGCATTCATTACTTCAACCACCCCAGAGGAGAGAAATAACACTACAGGTTTATTATTCCAATCTACAAAGGGTTTTGTTCCCGTTGCTGCAAGACAAATTAATGTTGCTCTGGATATGAACTATGTTCGTGGGCGCGTGAATGATAGCTATGCCGATAATTTATCGTTAGTAATCACCAAAGTTCCAGAATCGGATTCAATATTTGGACTGCTAGTAGCTATTAGTGTCATTTGCTTGCTGATATCCGATTTTACTACTAAGAGTACAAATGGAAAATGCACAAGAAGTGGCCAGTCGTACTAACTTTTTAAGAGAAAGACTTGCAAACAGTAAACGTTGGTTGGTATTTTCTCTAAATACCGTGAGAATTACCAATTGCAAGTGAACTTTATTTTATATGAACAACGGTAACACCACTGCCGCCATCTGCTTGTTCTGCTGGTTCGTAGTTGTTCACTCTGGAATGCTGTTGCAAAAAGGCGTGAACTCCTTGTCGCAGCTTACCAGTACCGTACCCGTGAATAATCCAGATTGGGCCTGTAGCTTCCGAGATGGCTTTATCTAAAATGTATTCGGCATCAGCCACCCGTTTACCACGCAAATCGATGGTATTTTGGGAAGTCCGAATTTCTGGAACATTTTGCGGTGGCGGGGTTACTGCTGCTGGGGCTGGTTTGGGTTTGACAATTGGTTCGGCTTTTTGACCATCTAGAGATTCTACGTCTTCCAACTTTACAGTCATTTTCATTAGCCCAAAGCGAACGCTTAATTCGCCATCTTGATCGGGGGCGGCGATCACTTCTGCTATCTGTCCCAATTTGGGAACGCGGATACGATCGCCTACTTTGGGCATAAACCCAACTTTTGGTTTTGCTGGCGTTGCTGGCTGATATTGCTGGCCAATTTGATTCAAAGCATTAGTTGCTTGCTGGGCCTCTTGGGCTGTAGGCGTACCTTTCTGCAAGCGGCGAATTACTTGGGCAATTTCACCTTTTGCTTGAGCGATCGCTTGCTGCACTGCTATTTCCTGTGAAGCCCGCAAACTGCTTTCCCTTTCCTCCAAACTTGCGGCTTTTGCAGATACTTCTTTATATAAACGTTCCGCTTGCTGCAACAAAACTTGGGCTTCCGCAGCTTTGGTTTCTTGGCGGCGGCGTTGCGCTTCTAACCCAGCAATTACCTGGTTAACTTCATCTGTAGCTTCTCCAACTTGGGTTTTCGCCTGTTGTACCACTTCTGGTTTTAATCCCAAGCGCAGGGCAATTGTCAGGGCATTAGAACGTCCGGGGATGCCCCATAGCAAACGATAAGTAGGCGACAGAGTACTTTCGTCAAATTCTACAGAGGCATTTTCAAACCGATCGTCTTCGTATTTCAGGGCTTTTAGTTCCCCGAAGTGAGTGGTAGCGATCGTTAGCTGGGAATGGTTGGCGAGATATTGCAACAAGGCGATCGCTAAAGCACTACCCTCCACTGGATCGGTTCCTGCACCGACTTCATCAAGTAAAACGAGTGCTGAGTGCCGAGTGCTGAGTGCTGAGTGCTGAGTGCTGAGTGCCGTTAGCGGTAGCGGGGCGTTTAGCCCGTGCTGAGTGCTGAGTGATGGAGAAATAACTCCAGTCTCCTGCTCCTTTGCCCCCCTGCTCCCCTGCTCCTCTGCTTCGCCATTTCCCAATGCTTCTAAAATCCGACTAATGCGGCGGATGTGTCCAGAGAATGTGGATAAGCTTTGCTGTAAGGATTGTTCATCGCCAATATCTGCCAGCACTTTATCAAACCAAGGTATTTCTACTGGTTCGCGGGCGGGGACGAATAAACCCACTTTGGCCATTAATGCTGCTAACCCCAAAGTTTTTAAGGTTACAGTTTTACCGCCAGTATTGGGCCCGGTAATTGTCACTACCCGAATTTGCGGACTGATCAGCAAATCTACAGGAACTACTGGTTGCCCTTGTTCGTGCTGTTGCTGCCACACTAACAGAGGATGCCGCAAGTTCCGCAAGGTAATCATTTCCCTCTCTTCTCGCTGGATAAATCGCGGGGGATTCGCTCCTAGCCAGAAACTATATCGCGATCTAGCGGTTGCCAAATCCAAAGTAGTAGCGATCGCTAATAATCTTTCTAAATCTGGTTTGACTGCGCCTACAAGTTCTGTCAAAGCACGGCGAACCGCTTCTTCTTCTGCTTGTTCTCTCCTGATAATCTGCCGCAGTTGGTTGCCCAAGGGCACTACTGAATTCGGTTCCACATAGAGGGTAGCACCGCTGGTGGAGGTATCGTGGACTATACCGGGAATGGCATCTTTTTGGGGTGCTTTCACAGGAATCACAAAGCGATCGCCCCGTTGCGTAATCAGCTGTTCTTGAACTGCCCCAGATTTTGCCTGTAAGATATTTTGCAGCTTTTGGGTAATTTGGCTGCGTACTCGCCGCAAGTCTGTGCGAATTTCTCCTAGTTTTTGACTCGCGCGGTCAGTTACCTGGGCCCGTTCATCAATACAGCGGTGAATTTCTTGCTCTAGTTCGGGATAAGTCCGCAAATCGGCAACTAACTCAGTGAGTATCGGCAAATCTTCTTGATTGTCGATGACACGGCGTAAATTTCTGGCACCAGCAAGGGTGGTGGCGATCGCTAACAGTTCTTCCCCTGCCAAAACTCCACTGCGTTCTGCTCGTTCTAAGGAATCACCAATATCTTGAATTCCCTCAAATGATAGTCCCGTGGTCAGGCGAGTTTCCAGTTGGTAGATTTCTTTGGTTTGCTCTAACAACAGTTCGCTTTGGGTCTGAGAATCAGGTATTTTCAGATGACGCGCAGCTGTCGCCCCCAGCTTCGTTGCGGCAAAGGTAGCAAGGTGCTGGCAAAGGCGATGCCATTCTAATAATTCTAAGGTTTCAGATTGGATCAAAGTTTCAACATCTAATCTGAAATTATGGTAACAATTCTAGCTCCTAGATGGGTAAATCTTAAAGGAGAAAATTTTGCTTTAGTCAATAGTCAATCAATTTTGGATTTTAGTCTGATGCCTGTGCCGATACCTTAAGCCAGCGCCCCCTCTGGGATCTTGCAACAGACTTTCAGATATACAGGTTCATGTTGAAGATGAGTTAATAGAAAGTGTTCGGTGTGACTTCTTTAGTGTAGGGCTAGATCACAAAATGAAAATGTACTCTCAACGACTCTGTTTAGAACCACTAGAACCGTATCATGCCGAACTGCTTTTTAATGGATTACAGAGTGCCAGTATATACGACTTTATCGAAGATGTGCCGCCACAAACTGTTGAATCGCTTCGCGAACGCTACATGGTATTGAAGCGTCGTCAATCACCAGATGGAACAGAGATTTGGTTAAATTGGGCTGTCTGGTCACTAATAGAGAAATATTACGTTGGATACGTTCAAGCAACAATCACTGTAAATAAGAGCGCAATTGTTGGATATGTGTTTTTCCCTAATGTATGGGGAAAAGGTTATGCACGCGAAGCGGTGACGTGTATGATTAATTATTTAATTGAGACATACCAAAATCTTGATTTTTGTGCTTACGTTGATGTCCAAAATCATCGCTCTATTGCTTTATTGCATAACTTGGGATTTGTACGCTCGACTTTTTTTCAAAATGTTGAGTCTAGCCAAAATGAATTTAACTACGAAATACAGTATCTAAAAGTACATAGAAATTAATTAAGTTGCGGCTATTTCTTGTGCCAAAACGTAAGGCTGAACGATGAGAGTATTAAATCGCTTACTGCGATCGCCATTCCATTCTCCCACTTGTACTGTTGTGGGTTTGGTAATCAATTGTTTATCAATCCACTGTTCCACTGATGGAATGTTATCGCTGGCGATCGCTACTCCAACATCCACCAAGTCTAGCTCAAGTGCCACCAAAATTACTGCATCTCGTTGTACATGAGGAATTAACCATTCCCACTCTGCCTCATCCAAAATTTCTGTTAATTCCGCTCTTAAATCCGACATTACTTCCCAATGTTTATTTGTAAATGGCTATTTTTACATTATTCACTAGTTCCGAGTTCCTGACAAATAACCAATGACTAAATTTCAGATTTCATTTCATCAATTTCAAATAAAGACACAATTACTCCAGCGATAGGAATAGATATAAAAACACCTAATAATCCTGCTACTTTCGCCCCGACTAATAAAGCAAAAAACACCACTACAGGATTAAGATTCAGCGCACCTTGCATAATTCTGGGCGCAATCAAGTTGTCTTGTATCTGCTGGAGAATAACGCAAGCTATTAATACTTTCAATGCTAACCAAACACCTTGAGACAACATAAATAGAGTCACTGTACTTACTCCTAATGTCGCCCCTATGCCAGGAATAATATCAAGAATTCCGACTATTATTGACAATATCAAAGCAAAAGGCACTTTTAATATTACAAAAACTAGGAAGGTCGAAATTGTTAAAAATCCACTTAATAGCAACTGACCTCTAAAGAATCCTAAAAAAGACTTTTTGATAATATTTGTAAATCTATTACGGCGCTGTTTTGGTACTATTTTTAAAATAAAACTCCACAGTTTATCTCCATCCAATAGCATGAAAAAAGCCACAACCGCAATCAGTATAAAAGTAACAAAGTTTGTCATAAACCCTTGCAAAATAGCTAAACTAGTCACAAGAGTTGATACAGCTTGATTCCGTAATTGTTCTTCAATAAAACTTAAATCTATCTGTAAATTACGGTTTCGCAAAAACCCTTCCAGTCCCTCTAATAAAGGTATTAAAGAATTTAAAAATGCAGTGATACTATTAATTAATTGTTGTCCTTGAGATAAAACTGTTAAGCTCACAGTCATTATCAGACTGCCTATAATCACAATACTAAGCAAGAAAACGACACCAACAGCTATACTGTGGGGCAAAAAACGCCGCAGTCCTTGAACAGGATAACTGAGCAGAAAAGCTAAAATTGCCGCAAATGTAAAAATTACAATTACCGCTTCAAAATAAGCTAAAAGTTGTACAATTGCCCAGCCGGAAGCAATTAAAAGCAAAAATCTAACTAATGCCAGATTATTTAATCGCTCCCAAAAATTCTTGGCTTCAAAGCCGCTCATAATAATTCATAATTCGTAATTCTTAATTCGTAATTTGTCGTAATTAAGCCTTGAAAACGCTAGTTGTTTAGCGCGCTCAAGTTAGCCGCCCTGTAAGATTGAGAGTTATTTGTTGGAAGTCCTTTACTGTATTGCTAGAGGAATAAATTTTAAGATTAGAGTAATCTAATAGCGATCGCTACCTCCCTAAAGCATATATCTGTTGTATCTCTAGACTCATCGTCCTAAATCATGCATTTCGTTAATGACTGTGGCACACTTTTGTGTCAACGCTTCTAATTCCTCTTTATTACTAGAACTGGGAGCATCAATCAAGTTACCAATTCTGACAGTGATGGGAACTGCACGAGGTAGGGGCGCTCCTTTTTGTAAAATCCCTTCAGTACCCCAGACACTCACCGGCAATATTGGGGCTTTTGCTTTCGCCGCCAGTAGCAATGCGCCTCTTTTGGGGTCTGTAATTCGACCATCTGGGGTGCGAGTACCTTGCAAGAAAACACCGACAGCCCAACCTTTATCGAGATATTCTAGGGCGGAGCGGATGGCATTGCGATCGGCATTTCCCCGACTTACTGGGTAAGCACCATACAATTTAATCGCTTGCGCCAAAATGGGGATATTAAATAACTCTTCCTTAGCCATGTACGCCACTGGACGACGTACACAATTAGAGACAATCGGCGGATCGAAATAACTAGCGTGATTACTTACTACTAATAGAGGCCCTGATTGGGGGACATTTTCCGCACCATAAATCTGGCCCCGAAAGTAAGCGTGAAGCATGGGGCTGACGACTGACCATTTAAAGGCGTGGTAAAGTGCCAGACTGATCAACGGTTCGCGGTTTTTGTCCACAGAAGATAATGCAAATCAAACTGAATTTAGCATACGCGATCGCAACACCCAGATCAAACGCAACAAAGCTATAGAGATGAATTGCTTTACCCATCTGGGAAAACTAAATCTTCAGCCTAAATATTTACCTCTGCTACTCGATGCTTACCCAATTTAGACAAATTCTTCAGAAACAGTGGTCTTTGAAGTCTGTCCATATCGTTAAGAAGCGCCCCACCTCACTTACCCACACAATACAAATTAATATGGCACTACGAGTAATGGGGGTGGTACTCGCGTCTGCGGGGGTGAGCTCAATACTTCTCGCTTTGTGCATTTTTAACTCGGAATCGGGTTTGGGGTAAAGGGTAAAGGGTAAGGGTTAAAGGTTTTTTCTTTCCCTTTTCCCTTTCCCCTTTTCCCCAAAACCCGAGAAGTATTGGGGGTGAGCTATGTCCATGTCATATCCCGTTTGGAAGCCGAGACGCAAACCCAGCTAGAAAAGTACATTAGCGGACGAGGAGAGCAAGAAAGCAACATCTTTCAACTTGCACAGAATAACCTCCCTTTGCAGGAATTTAAGCAACCCACTAATATTGATTTCCAGGCTGAATCAAGATTGCGATCGCAGATAATGATCTTGGAGTTCCAGACACAACTTTAACAAGATTATTTGACCCCTTTTTCACAACTAAAGATGTGGGTAAGGGATCTGGATTGGGTTTATCTATCAGCTATCAAATTGTGACTGAACTACATCAAGACATCAAGGTAAACTTGATTGTAATTCCACATTAGGAAAGGGCGCAGAATTTGTCGTAACCCTACCGATAGAAGCTAAAAAAATTAACCAGGCAAATTAGCAGCACTCTGGATATTTTCTAATATTAAATCAGGGCTATTACGTTTAATCAAGCCAGTTAGCACTTTACCAGGCCCAACTTCCATTACTCGCTCGATACCGTTAGCTGGTAATTGCAGACAAATTTCTCGCCATCTTACAGAACCAGTCATTTGTTTGTTCAGACGTTGCTTTAAAATCTCAGCATCAATAGACGGAATTGGTTCAACATTAGACAGCACTGGCACAATCGCCGGTTGAAATTCCACAGATTCTAAAATGTCTTGAAATTCCGCAGCTGCTGGTGCTATTAAATGTGAATGAAATGCTCCAGAAACTTTTAGGGGAACCGCACGCTTTGCTTTAACTTGAGTCATCACCGCTTGTACAGCCTCAGTCGTGCCTGAAATTACTACCTGAGCCGAACTATTATCATTTGCTATTACTACATCAGGCGTTAGAGAAATGACTTTTTCTAGCTGTTCGCGGTCAAAGTTCATCAAAGCTCCCATCATACCATCGATGGAACTATCCATAAGTTCTGCACGACGCTTCACCAGATATAAACCAGCCGACCACTCAAATACACCCGCTACATAAAGAGCAGTATATTCTCCCAAACTGTGACCAGCAACTAAATCTGGCTGATGTCCTCGTTCTCGAAGCAGGTCGGCAAGAATGCTTTCAACCACATAAAGACTTGGCTGAGTATACAGCGTCTGTGATAATTTCTCTTCTTGAGTTTGACAAATTTCAGTTACAGACCAACCCAAAATATCCTCAGCTTTGGCAAGCTTGTCTTTAGCGGACGGTATATCTAGTAAATCCATTCCCATTCCCAGCGTTTGGGAACCTTGTCCGGGAAACACCCATGCAGTTTTTGTCATTTCTCAATAGTCAGTGGTCATTGGTCATTTGTCATTGGTCATTTGTCATTCACAAAGGACAAATGACTAATGACTAATGAAAAAATATTTATCTTCCCCATTGAAAGATTGCCGCGCCCCAGGTAAGACCGGCACCAAAGCCGGATGTCGCAACGATGTCATTGGGTTTAATTTTACCTTGTCGTACCGCTTCATCTAAAGCTAAGGGGATGGAAGCAGCTGAGGTATTGCCGTACTGGGCGAGATTACTTATAACTTTATGTTCTGGGATGTTTAGCCGTTGGGCAACGGCATCGATAATCCGCTGATTGGCTTGATGCAATATCAGCCAATCTATTTGATCGACGCTGATGTTGGCTTGAAACAAGGCTTTATCAATGATTTCTGGCACTTTTTGCACAGCAAAGCGATAGACTTCTTTGCCGTTCATCGTAATTGGTTGGTAAGTGCCTTTGGTGATATTTACATCAGTCACCAGTTCTTGGGAAGTTCCTGCATAAGCAAGGTTGAGGTAATGGTTTTGAGTACCATCACTTTTAAGTGCAAATCCTAATAAACGATCGCTTTTGGCAGCCTGTAACACCACTGCCCCGGCACCATCACCAAACAATACACAAGTCCGCCGATCTTCCCAATCTACCCAGCGAGAGAGTATATCTGCCCCGATTAATAGTACGTTTCTATACACACCGGTTCTAATGTATTGGGCTGCTGTAACCAAACCAAACACAAAGCCGGAGCAGGCAGCTGTTAAGTCAAAAGCTACTGCGTTGGTAGCTCCCAATTTAGCCTGTACTTGACAAGCACTACCAAACAAATCATCAGGGGTGGAAGTCGCTAGCAGAATCAGGTCTAGGTCTTCTGGTTTAATTCCCGCAGATGCGATCGCCTCAATGCTGGCGGCAGTAGCGAGTACACTCAAGGACTCAGAAGGCAATGCTAATCGCCGTTGACGAATTCCCGTTCTTGTGGCTATCCACTCATCTGATGTTTCAACTAGTTCACTCAATGTATCGTTGTGTAGGGAAGTTGCTGGTACTGCCGAGCCGCTTCCGGTGATTGCTACGCCTAAGTTTTGCACTCTTAATCTCCCAAGCTATCAGCTTTTTGTCCTTTGTCTTTTGTCCTTTGTCTTTTGTCCTTTGTCCTTTGTCAGTTGTCCCTTGTCAGTTGTCCTTTACAAATGACCCATGACTAATACTTCGACTACGCTCAGTACAAGTGACCAATGACTAATGACTAATGACCAATGACCAATGACTAACCGCTCTCGCGCTCTAGGATATATTGGGACTGAATTCGTTGTATCACCTGGTTGTCAACAGCTTCTTTTGCCATGCGAATTGCATTAAAAATTGAAGGTGCTTGGGAGCTACCGTGACCGATAAAACAGACTCCTGCCACGCCTAAGAGCAAAGCACCACCATGTTCTGCGTGATCCATCCGCTGCTTAATCCGCTTCAGGTTTGGTTTTAAGAGTGCTGAACCGATTTGACCGTGCAATCCTTGGGGTAATTCTTCCCGCAGAATTTGCAGAATCACTTCTCCGACGGCTTCGGCAAATTTCAACAATACATTACCTACAAAGCCATCGCAGACAATCACATCAAAGCGACCAGAAAGCACATCACGCCCTTCAGCATTGCCAATAAAATTAATTTGGGAATTTTCGCGTAGCAGTTGGTGGGCGCGGACTGCTGCATCATTGCCTTTCGAGTCTTCTTCACCGATATTCAACAAACCCACCTTCGGTTCATCTGTACCCAAGACATACTTACTGTAAGCCGATCCCATAACGCCAAACTGCTCTAAAAACTTGGGGCGGCAATCTACATTTGCGCCGACATCAAGTACTAGCACTGGCTTACCAGCAATAATTGTGGGGAAAACTGTCCCGATCGCTGGGCGATCGATTCCTGGCAATCGTCCTAAGCGGAGCAAAGCTGATGCCATAGCTGCCCCAGAGTGTCCGGCAGAAAATACGGCATCAGCCTTTTCCTGCTTGACTAAATCCATCGCCACATTAATAGAAGCCTTGCGTTTGCGTCTAACTGCATTTAAAGGCTCCTCATCCATTGCGATCGCCTCCTCCGCAGTTACGATCTCCACCTGCCCTAAACTTGTTTTTGATGGCAAGGCAGCTTCTATTTGTTGGGGATCGCCAACCAACAATATATCTACACCCAATTCTTCTCTTGCCCGCAATGCGCCAGCAACGATTTCACCGGGTGCATGATCCCCTCCCATGGCGTCAATTGCGATCCGTACGCGAGTCGATCCCATTGCTCACAGCTTCTAGAAACCTTACAAATTTTACCAGATGGCAATGCCCGAAAAAGCTTAATTTTCTGACCGCCAAATTAATTCTGTTACTATTGCAACAATTTTTACTGGCAAGCTCAAGATAGCACGAATTGTTCGGTAGTAGGGAGGAGAGCATTGGGCGTTAGGAGTGCTGAGTGCTGAGTGCTGAGTTAGGAGTTAGGAGTTAAGAGTTAAGAGTCAGAGTTTTGTTTATTTCCTTGTCCCCTTGTCCCCTCATCTCCCCTGCTCCCCAGCTCCCTTACTCCCTTACTCTTTATTCCCCACTTCCCAGTACCCAATCAACTAGCGTCCGAACGCCGTAGCCAGTTGCCCCTGCGCTGTTGTAGCCATTTTCTTTATCTGTCCACACTGGGCCAGCAATATCTATGTGCGCCCAAGGGGTTTGTTTGACAAATTGCTTGAGGAAAAGGGCTGCGGTGATTGCACCACCTGGACGCGGCCCTGTATTTTTCATGTCCGCGATACCAGATTTTAGCCCTTCAAAATATTTTTCTTCCATTGGCATCCGCCAAATCTTTTCCCCTGAAGTTTCCGCAGCTTTTTCGATTTGGGAAGCGACAGTTTCATCGGGAGTGTACAAACCAGCAATATCGTCACCCAAGGCAATGACGTTGGCACCAGTCAGGGTGGCTAAATCAACGATCGCATCTAAGCCCAATTTATCGGCATACACCAAGGCATCTGCTAGGGTCAAACGTCCTTCAGCGTCGGTGTTGTTCACTTCGATTGTTTTGCCATTTGATGCTGTGAGAATGTCTCCAGGGTGCATGGCGTGACCGCTAATCATGTTTTCGGTCGCCGCCGAAATAAAGTGAACTTCAACATCTGGCTTAATTTGAGCAACTGCTTTGGCTGCACCCAAGGTTGCAGCTGCACCCCCCATATCCATCTTCATGGTTTCGATGCCACTACCAGCACCTTTAATGTTGAGTCCGCCGGAGTCGAAGGTTACACCTTTGCCAATAATTGCTAATTTCTTTTTGGGTGTACCTTCTGGCTTATAAGTTAGGTGAATGAATTTCGGTGGCAAATCGGAAGCTAGGGCTACTCCCAAAAATGCACCCATACCCAACTTTTCACAATCTTCTCGTTCCAGAATTTCTAGTTGTAAACCGTATTCCTTGGCGATCGCTTGAGCAGTTTCCGCTAAAGTAATTGGTGTGACTGCGTTGGCTGGTGCTGCCACTAATTGCCGTGCCAAATTTACCCCAGAAACGATTTGATTGGCGCGGGTAATGGCAGCTTCTTGTCCACCGAAACCTAGTAATTCTATGGTTTCTATTTGCGAACCTTTATCTTCTGGTTCGGATTTAAAGCGAATATCTTGGTAAAGTGCTAATTCCACACCTTCTGCGATCGCTTGGGCACTCGCTGCTGGATCGTTATTCCACAATGGAAAACTAAATCCGAGAATTTTGCTTTTTTGCTTTTTTCCTACTCTGGCTACAGCCGCAGCAGCACGGCGCAGAGTATCTAGTTTTAACGCTTCTGGTTTGCCTAAACCGACTAAAATCAATTTCCGCACTGGGCTACCAGCATTTACACGGGTGAAGATTGTACTGTTGGCTTTACCTTTAAATTCTTCTTCAGTAATCAGTTCTTTTAATACCCCAGAAAACTTTTGATCTAAAGTAGCTAGTTCTCCGGTTAACTCTACTGCATCTTCAAATAATCCAATTGCCAAACTATCGCCTGCCCACTCTAGTAAAGGCTTATCACTAGGTTGAATTGTCATTTTGGGATTTTCTGTAAATATTCCTTCTTGTACCAGTATTGCTCAAAATTCTGGTTTCATGCTCAGGGGAGTGGGTATTGAGCATGGGGAATTGGGCATTGAGCATTGGGCATCAAGGGTCAGTAAGTATAAGTTAACGAATTAGTATAAATAGCACTCGTTAACGAGTGTTTGATCCTCGTTAATCCACCTCAGAACTCCGTTAATGAGTGTTTGATCC
>NZ_JAVRCI010000121.1:0-16586 GCF_034530835.1 Nostoc sp. DedQUE12b
TGTCAATGCGACCATGACGAGATTTAACCTCAATACCAATAGATGGGTCAGAAGTCAAGGTAAAATCTATATTACCATCGCCGCCAAATCGCTTTTCATAATCGACTTCGGTAATAAAATCAGCTAAACGTTCTTTGACAACTTCCTCACCCAACTTCCCTTTGAGATAGCTAAGAAAAACATCACGCACTGGTAAAACACGCTTATATTTCTCAGCCATCTGCCAGCAAAATTCCCGTAGTGCCTTTAATCTCTCTCCAGAAATTATAGTTAATTCACTATATTGACCTTCTGTTTCACAATGAAGCAGACAACCAGATGCTAACCTTTTAATAAAATCAGACTGTAGCGATCGCAGTAGTGTAATCCAGTCCATTTATATTTCTGCGAATCTTTTGATGAGATTATTCTATTAAAATATCCATTCGGCGTAAACCTTTTAATTAGCTTGGGTGATATTCCCAAAAATTGTTTACTATTTTGCAATAATTCTTAATTTAACTTAATACATTAAAATTTGAGGAGTTGGGAGAGTGCGATCGCTGGGAATAATGCATGAAATATTAATTAGCTAACCACCAAGATCGCAAATGACCCAAAATCAAAACCCCAAGCCTCTCACCGACTCAAGTCCCCCCTCCTCGCTTGCGGGGAGGGGGTTAGGGGGTGGGGTTCCGGGATACCCTTGGCAAACCCCACACGAACTTTGGAAAAAACTGAAACCATTAGCGCGACAAATGCGGTGTGAACCAACTCCAGCAGAAAAGCTACTTTGGGAAAAGTTGAGACACAAGCAACTTTTGGGTTTCAAGTTCCGCCGTCAGCAAACAATTGACCGTTTTATCGTCGATTTTTACTGTAATGAAGCGCGGTTAGTGGTGGAAGTGGATGGAGAAATTCATGACTACATCCAACAGGAAGATGCGATACGTCAAGAATTTTTGGAGAGTTTGGGGTTGCAGGTTGTGCGATTTAGAAATGAGGATGTTCTGGAGAGGATGGAGGGGGTGTTGCAGGATATTGGTGCTTGGTTGCAGAGATAGAACCCCACCCCCAACCCCCTCCCCGCAAGCGAGGAGGGGGCTAATTATGTGGGTTTTGATGAGGAAGTGCGATTGCTTTGCGTCATCATTTGACCATCGTCTCACAAGATAGCGATTTTGAGCGCATGAGACAAGTGAGGGAGTTATTTTGCGAATCTTGGCTGTAAGTTGAATTTGATAACGGGCGTGCGATCGCATCTCAGCAGTTAATTATTGGGTAATTTAGAGTTTTATAATTTTAATTTTGATAAAAATAGAAAAATTTTAATTTTGTAGTGTCCTAGTTAACGGTAGTGACTTTCTATGGAGTAGATAAATATAATTTTCATGAGGCAACGAAAATTAGAAAAAATACAAGTTATAATCCTGGATTTATAAATGACAAATCAATCAAGTCATCTACCTTTGTTTCAAGCTTATAAAGCTCACTTAAAAAATCTAAAATCTTTTTTACATTTAAAAAAAGAAAAATTTCAAAAAATAGTTGAAACTTCAATAATAAAAAACAAGGATAATAATTACGAAAAAATCGTTCAAGATGCCAACAATAAAATAATTGAAAAGATAAATACGGCCATACAAGAGATATCTAATTCTATTGAAAGATTAGAAGAAGAAAAAGAACGAAGAATAAAAGAAGCCATTGATACTATGCCTTCAAACCAAAAGAATATTTAAGGTATAATGTCAATTAAATAATCGAAATAATATTTCATCTCTTTAAAGGCATATGGAGATAGAATTTTATTGTTATTTGCTTTGTCTAATAAAAATTGCGATCGCAATTTTTATTTTTTCGGATGAAATACCCTGCTTCTTACTTGCGGCTTAAGATAGGATTCTAAGAACAACTAGTAAGGGCTGCACCACATTGTTCTTCCCTTGTCAACCAACCCTTAACACCTTGATATTCTACCTGTGCCCAATCTCCCTGACAGCCTAACAATTTGACGGGCGTATTAGCAGGAATTCTTCTCAGTTTTTGGCTTTTTTGACTGCTACTAGCATAGAAATCCACGCCGTTAGTACCGTAGCCTCGCGTTGTTAAGCCTAACTTTGGCACGAATACCCATCCAGTTCCTTGAAAACCATTGCTAGCATTAGTAATCTGCACCCAATTTCCAGCAGCACCAATAACCTGAACTGTTTCATTAATGGGTATTTGTCCTATAATGACGTTATTTGTACTTGCACCACTCCGCACATTTAACCCTTGGGAATCTGTATCGGTGACGTAGGCAAAAATATCGCACTTTTGAGAATCACTTGATTTAGCTAAACTTATTTCACTAGCTATACCAGTATTGAGTATCACACTAATACAACTGAATGCCAATCCGATCGCTAACTTTGATGCTGGATTTTTCACTTTTTTTGTCATCATTTCTTTAAGTTTCTGGCATCAGTACCCAAGGCTGGAGTCTTATTGATATCTCCAAATCTACATAAACTTCAAGACGCGATAAATCGCGTCTCTACATTAGGGTTTTGTTGCTCTATCTAAACTGTATTGATCTATAACAGGTTACTTCATATCATAGCCAAACAAATTTGGGTCTACTTCTCCTAACTGCAACTCTGCCAAACCATACTCTGCCCATCGTCTCTCAACCATCGCCGCCACATCTGGGTCGGATTCTAAAGGCGAACCCCATTCATGATTTGTTTCCGGCGGAATCTTTGTAGTCGCATCAATTCCCATCCGTCCACCTAAGCCAATCTTTTCACTAGCAAAATCCAAGGTATCAAAAGGTGTATTTGGCAAAATAAACACATCCCGCACTGGGTCAACTTTAGAACTAATCGCCCAGACAACTTGACGCGGATCGCGAATATTTATGTCTTTATCCACAACAATTACAAATTTGGTGTATGTAAATTGTGGTAAAGCACTCCAAAACGCTAAAGCCGCCCGTCGCGCTTGTCCGGGATATGCTTTATCTATGGAAATAATCGCCGCTTTGTAACTCAAAGCTTCCATTGGCAGGAAGAAATCCACAATTTCTGATACTTGTTGCCGCAGTATGGGCGTATAAATGCGATTTAGTGCGATCGCCATCATCGCTTCTTCTTTGGGTGGACGACCGCTAAATGTTGTTAAGTAAATCGGATTTTTCCGGTGCGTCATACACTCAAAGCGTACCAACGGCGAATCTTCTACGCCGCCGTAATAACCCATGTGGTCGCCAAAAGGCCCATCTGGTAAAACTTCTCCTGGTGTAATCGTTCCTTCTAAAACAAATTCGGAATCTGCGGGAACTTCCAAATCTACAGTTTTACACTTCGCTAACTGCACACCAGAACCGCCATAAAGTCCTGCAAACAGCCATTCTGATAAATCTACAGGGATGGGTGTAGCTGCTGCCATAATAATTAGAGGATCGACACCAAGTGCGATCGCAACTTCTAATTTTTTCCCACGTTCGGCCGCTTTTCGCAAATGCCTCGCCCCACCCCGCACCGATAACCAGTGAACCGTCATCGTATTTTTAGATTGTAGTTGTAAACGATACACACCTACATTTGGAGTACCCGTCTCACAATCCTTGGTAATTACTAATCCCAGCGTGATAATCTTGCCAGCATCACCAATATAAGGACGTATCAAAGGCAACTTATTTAAATCTAAATCATTACCTTGAAGCACAACTTGCTGACAAGCGGGGAAAAAGTCTCGTCCTGGTTTCGCCTTCACCACATCAAACAGCACTTTCCCAAAATCTACTGCCTGGGAAATCTTCTTTGGCGGTTTTGGCTGTTGCAGCATACTTAGTTTTTTACCCAGAGTTTCCAACTCCTCTGGATGCTGCATATTCATCGCCCAGCAAATCCTTTCCACAGTTCCCATCAAATTCACCGCCACCGGGAAGGAAGCGCCTTTGACGTTTTCAAACAACAACCCTGGCCCACCTTTTTGCAGCATCCGGTTGGAAATCTCAGCAATTTCCAAATCTGGGTCAACTAAAGCTGAAATTCGCCGTAATTGTCCTCTTTCTTCCAAAATTTTAATGAATCCCCGCAAGTCTCTCGCCATTGTTCTAATAAAGCTGATTATTTAAGAAGTGTGAAGCGCTTTCTTATATTATGGGGCATTGGGGATTGGAAAGAGGCAGAGGGGCAGGGAGCAGGTAGCAGAGAGGAAATAGGTAATTTTTTATTCTCCCCTTGCCCCCTGCTTGCCTTACTCCCTCATCTCCCCATTCGGAAAATTGTTGGTTTTAATTAGAAATTAACCTATTTAGTAACTTTTCTTAACTGTGTTTTCCAAAGTATTTAGTTATTGTATCTAGGGATACGCAATTATTTTTTACAAATAAGCGCTAACCCAATCAAACATGGCCAGAATATACTATACCTTCCTGGCAGTCGGCCTTGTTATATAGCCTCTGCTGGGATTATTTTTTAGAAGCTTAGGCTGTACCTTGCTTTTAGATTTTTCTTAATTTTTGTGAGTTTGCATTAGCGTTGACTTATTACCTAGCTCTAAAAAGTGTGAGATATTCAAGTAATAATGTTGACTTTACCAGTGTCAATATCGTAACAAGCACCAACAATTTTTAGTTTACCTTCACTGAGCAATTTAGCTAAAATAGTTGAGCTTTCCTGCAATTTTTCAGTCTGATACTGAATGTTGGCTATAACTGCATCTTGCATATTATCAGCAGTTCGGAACTTTATCCTTTCTACAGATGGTTTGATGCCCTCAATAATCAAACCAATTCTGCCAGGAAGTGGTTCGTTTTTGATTGCTTCTGCTACTGCACCACATCTTTTATGACCCAAAACCATAATCAGCTGCGAACCCAAGACTGCTGTAGAGTATTCCAGACTACCTATAACCGTGTCACTGACAACATTACCCGCAACTCGTACAACAAATAAATCTCCAAGTCCTTGATCGAATACAATTTCCGCAGGTACTCTAGAATCTGCACAGCCCAATATGGCCGCAAAAGGATACTGAGCTTTCGCAACTAATCGCAGATGTTCTAATGATTGATCGGGATATTGACGTTTTTGATGGATAAATCTTTGATTACCATCAAGCAAGCGTCTGATGGCTTCATTTGGACTGATTGAATTAGGGTTAACTGGCTGAATATCAGCAACAGCAGTTTGCTCTGTATTCCAAAAGCTATCGCCAAAAGTAGTAGCTGCAATACCTACAACACTGGCGAATTTCAAGAAATTACGTCGCCCGACAAATCCATTAATTCGACTCATCAATCTACCTGACAACAACAAAGCTGTTCCCAAGAAGATATCAGGCTTAAGTAAGATGCAAGAGTACCTGATTACACGGTTTAAGAGTTATTTAATATTCGCATGGTTGAGAGTGGTTAAAATCCAATACAGTTCAGTTAGCGCCAAAAATCTGAAACTGTATAAGCTGGAGAGCTACTTCGCCCTTGCAGTTTCTCGACTTAAAGCAAGTGGCGTTTTAAACAACCTCTAAACTCGACTTTATCCATGTTTTTTGCAACGCGATTGCTTAAGCTGAAACCTTAGTATGGCAATATTTTTACTTTTTTAATTTCATATATAATCTGTGACGTTGAAAAAGTATTTGCCAAAAAACTAGGGTTTTCGCCGGATAAAGAAAGCGAGTTCTTAATTTTGGATAAAGTCGAGCTAAAAGCATAGGCGTAGCTAATCTCGTTTTTACTTCCTGATTCACTTAGGCACAAAGCTCTGTTCTGACGTTCATTTTCAAAATTTTGTGGTTGACTGAAATTGGTTCTCTGACTAATGATGTATTTTTTCTAGTCAAATTTAAAGTACTTTTATCTAAACTCAGGTTAGGCATCTCTTGCCAGCAGTGACGGCAGAACCAGTAGGTTTCTTGTAAACGAATGTGACGAAGCATTTGGTTGGAGCAGCAAGGGCAGTTTGTCATAGTATTGTTGTTTTATTAAAAAAAGTTAAACACAAAGGAGTAGTTCGCTCTTGGCTTCACTACTAATAGCTTTAATTTATAAACAGAAAATAAAGAACTAATAAAGAAATGAAAGCAGTTAAAAAACTTTAGAAAATATTAACAATTACTTGATTAACGTAAGGTGGCAAGAACCGCAGGTATCGCTCACTCTCTAAGAGGTTGTTTTAAAAGTGTTTGGCTGTGATTTTTATCACATTTTTACCCCCCTTAATCCCCCCTTATAAAGAGGGGGGAAACCGGAAAATCTAGTTCCCTCCCCTTTCTAAGGGGAGGGTTAGGGAGGGGTAAAAAAATATTTGATACATCAATCATGACTTTTCAAACATCCTCTAAGACAGTCTATTTATACAAGAACGATTACGCCCGTTTGCTTTGGCTTGATAAAGGGCTTGATCTGCTGCTTCAATCAAATCTAAAGGAACCATATTAGATGTCGGAATCACTGTGGCAATTCCGATACTCAAGGTGACGCGGTGCCTCACAGGCGATGCCGCGTGTGGAATATTTAGCTGTTCTATAGCTTTATGAATTTCTTGGGCAACGTGAAAAGCCCCATCACTAGCAGTGTTAGGCAAGATGACAACAAACTCTTCTCCACCATAACGAGCAGCTAAATCTCTAGAACGTTTGACACTTTGTTTGAAAGCTTGGGCAATAAAGCGCAAACAATCATCTCCGGTCGCATGACCATAAGTATCGTTATATTGTTTAAAATAATCAATGTCGCATAAAAGTAGTGAGACAAAACCTTGTTCTCGTAAAAGATATTGCCAGACAGAATTAAGCTTAATATCAAAACATCGGCGATTGGCGATTTGAGTTAATTCATCCACCATTACCATATTTTCAAGCTGCTGATTGGCACGCTGCAATTGTTGATAAAGTTCTGATTGCTGAATAGCGATCGCTACCTGTGTTGCCAATTGCTGAAGCAGTTCGCTTGCCCAAGGTTGCCACTGACGCGGGGCGCTGCAATGATGAGCAACCAAAAGACCCCAAAGGCGATCGCCTTGTAAAATTGGTACAACTAGCTTGGCTCTAACTTGCAACTTTTCCAATAACTCTACATGACAAGGGGCAAATCCGGCGGTGTAGATGTCTGGAGTAACTCTGAGCGTACTTTCTTGATAAGACTGTCCCTGTATTTTGACAAAATAGCTGTCTGTAATTTCCATATTCAAAATCGATTGCCAACCTGCTGCTATAGACTCCGTGACAATCACACCACTCCAATCACGGTTAAAGCGATAGATGATGACGCGATCGGTTTGCAGAAAATGTCGGACTTCAGCAACAGTTGTGTTTAAGATTTCATCCAAGTCCAAAGACCTACGGATATGTTGAGCGATCGCATAGACCATGCGTTCCCGTTCTGTTTGCTGTTGCAGGGCAATTTGTGCCTGTTTGCGCTCTGTGATATCTGTAAATGATGTCACTACCGCTGATGGTTTTGATTCATCGGATTCAAACAGTGGCTGAGAATTGATTGAAATCCAAGTCAAACTGCCATCAGGTTTATGAACTCCCATAATCACGTTAAATTGGGGTTGTCCGGTGCGTAAGGTGACAATGGCAGGGTGAGTTTCACCTGGAAAAGAAGTACCATCTTCATGAATAGCTTGCCATAGCAAAGCGATGCAAGTTCGCCCCATCATTTGATCGGCTCTTAACCCTAAAATTCTTTCGGCACTGTCATTACAGGTGGTAATGCGTCCATCGGATTGCTGTAGGACAATACCTTCTGCCATCGCTGTAATTACGGAACGATAGCGTTGTTCGCTTTCTCGCAGCGCTTCTTCCATACGCTTACGTTCAGTAATATCAGTATGAGTTCCTAGCATCCGTAGGGGAAAACCATTCTTGGCGCGACTCGAAACTTGACCCCGATCTAGAATCCACTTGTAGGTTCCATCCTTGCACTTAATCCGATATTCACTGACATATTGTTGGGTTTCACTGGACAAATGCTTGCTAATCTCTTCGTAAACCCTCGCTTTATCATCAGAGTGAACGCGTTGTTCCCATTCACTGAGGGTATTTCCAATTTCATGCTCTGCAAACCCTAACATTTCTTTCCATCGTCGGGAAAAAAAGACTTCGTTAGTTTCAGCATTTAAGTCCCAAACTGCGTCGCCATTTCCTTCCAAGGCATACTGCCATCTTTCTTCACTGGTTTTAAGTGCGGCTTCGATTTGTTTACGAGGGGTGATGTCTTCAAAAATATATAACCGCCCAAAGTATCGATCCTGAATATCCCGAATTTGACTGGAAAAGCGGCGAATCGTTCGCCCATCGACAAATAAAATCTCATCCTCAATCGTGCAACAATTTTCTTCAGACTGCAATGGTTTATAAGATTCGACAAATGCCGATACATCAACAATTGAAGATATACAATTAGGAATTATGTCATTATTTTTTAAAGCACCCAAACGCATTTGGTCTTCTAGATGTTCGATGCCCCAAATTTTACAGAAGTGGTGATTGAAATAGAGGATTTCATCAGTACGATTGTCAACAACAAAAAATCCCAGCAAAGAAGTTTCAGTCATAGAACGCAGCAAAGCTTCCCGCCAGCGCAATTCTGATTCTGCACGCTGGTGTTCTTGTAGTGCAGCTTGCTGCTTGGTAATATTCTTTTCGTTGACGAGGATGATGGAGTTACCCGTTACTGGATCTCGCGTCGATCGTATATCGATCCCATGCCATTGAATTCCCTCAGTAGTAAACACCTGAGCCTCTATGCTGAACACCTCACCGAAATTAATCGCCTCTATAGCTTGTTGTCCAACACTCTTGTCAACAAAGTGACTCAGGAAAATATTCTCAGCTGACGAGTTAGGGTGCAGGGTATCCCGATAACAGCGAAGGGCTGCCGGATTTTGCATCAAAGGTACACCATCCATCGTGTAAAGGGAGACTATCGCTGTGGTGTGACGTAGGGCTTCAATCGATCTAAGTGTTTCTCGATCGATCTGATTGATAACTTCTGTTGATCCTTCAACCAGCATCGCCATTCGCCCTTCTTCAATTTGAATTCCAGAAAAGATGCAGCGCAGAGAAACAGGTTTTCCTTCTGGGTAAAATGTCCAGTTTTCAGTGATGGTTTTCCCTTGCTGAAATTCTTGCAAATAGCTTTGCATTCGAGTGTGAGTAGACTGAGAAACATCACTGAAGTTGCGATTGAGCAATTCTTCTCGACTTTGAGCATTCCAAATATGCAGAGCGGATTGATTCGCCCACCACATCTGCAAGTTTTGAATATCATAAATCCAAACTGGAGTTTGTAATCGGTCAAATGCAATCAAGTCTGCAACTGATATATTTTTTGGCAATGCTGTTCTTGTTATAATCAATTTTCTAAAATTCTGATACAGAGTTCTTTTTATTGACTTCAACTTTGGCTGAACTGTCAAATTTTTCAGGTTTTGATTGAGTTTCAGCGTTAGTTTTTGGCAGGATGTAGCCCTTTGTTGATGGCGTTCTGCTTCCCCAAGAGCGATTCCTAACTCTGCGGCTATCAGTTGGAAATACTCAATTTCTAAAGAACTCCATTGACGTGAGCCACTACACTGGTGAGCAATTACTAAGCCCCATAAATGAGGATATGTACTAGAAACTCCATCAATTTCTTGATTATTGACTAAAATTGGTACTACTAAATTAGCTCGAATCTGCAAGTCTGTTAAGAGTTTTTTGTAACAAGGGTCAAGGGTTGTAGTATGAATATCTTCAACAATACCAACGCTTCCATCTTGATATCGCTCTACCCATGTCGCATTGAAGCAAGGATCGTAAATTAATTGCCCTAGAATCGGTTTCCATCCATTACTTACAGACTCTTCTACGATTACTCCATCTCCATCCGGCAAAAAACGATAGATAATGGCGCGATCGCTTTCTAAAGTTGTTCTAACTTCGCTGACAATAATTTTGAGAATTTCACTCACTTCAAGTGACTGATGAATTTGATCGGCCAGCATCCTAATTCGATCGAGGATTTGCTTTAAATCAATTTCAGAACCCGATAGACGATTGAAGAGCATAGCAATAATCTATGTATATGCACTTAGCTAGATGTAAAATTTTCTTCTGGTATTTAATTTTATGCCAAATTCCCTAAAACGTTAAGTTAAATTCAAGCTTAAACTTGATATAGCAATGCGAATTGAAACGTGAGAAAATCTATAGGCAGAAAGTAAGTATCTATAAGTATTTTAGCGATTTTTTTTACGAATGATTTAGGATTACTATAGTTGGTAATAACTTCAAAATCAAACCAACTGCTCAAAGGCTAAACCTTGATATTTATACTTCAATTTATAAAAATTTTCATTTGCATGAGATACATGCTAGGGATGCACAGCTAGCTGTGCATCCCTAAGAATTTTTTTTACTCTAAGTAATTGCAAATCCTGCTATATATTGGATGTTTGTAAGAATTCAGGAGTCAGGAGTCAAGAGCCAGAATATTTGTAAAATCAAGCGTGTAATAACTTCTTGATTTTATTAAACTTATTAAGTTTAGGTATAAAAATCTTCTTAATTCTGACTTCTGGATTCTGGATTATGGATTCTGAATTCTTACGAATGTTTTACCCATTCTTATTTAATCTTTTAGTCAAGTAAAATCCCAACCCAGCAATTGAGCAACCTGAGCCGGGAGGGTAACTGGATTAAAGGGTTTGAGTATTACACCTGCGACTTGATACTGTCGCAAAATTTGCGAATCCAACCATCGCGCTTTTGCACTGAGCAACACTACAGGAATAGCTTGAGTTTCTGGATGATTTCTTAGTTTATTCATAAACTCAAAACTAGCCAGCTCGCGGATTGAGATATCTAATACAATCGCATCAGGATTATGGTGTACTGCATTCTGCAATCCTTCTAATGGAGAATCTGCTGTCACCACATTCCAACCAGCTAAATCTTGCAGGCAAAATTTTACTATCTCACGAACATGCAGTTCATCATCAATGAGCAATATCGTTTTGCCGATTATATTTACCTCCTCTAGCATGTTCATTTTATTTCATATACCTTTCTTAGTTACAGATAAAAGTGTTTTTATCTGTAATCAATAAAAATACATTACAAAAATAAAAAACTAATAAAGATATAGATTTTGTTACCAAACTTAACTATTAATCGTCCCACCCCAGAATTTCACTAACTTCGTTGCAAATAGAGGTGGGTTCAAAAGGTTTGGTGATAATCCCAGCAATTCCCATCTGGGCAAAACGGGCGCGATCGCTCCCTTGGACTTTCGCTGTTAACAAAATCACTGGTATAGCTTCGGTTCCTGAATTCGCCTGAAGTTTTTCGTAGACTGCAAATCCGTCCATGTCAGGCATAGAAACATCAAGTAGAATGGCATCAATAGGTTCCGTCTGGGCGATTTTTAATCCTTCTGACCCTGATGCAGCTGTCAGAGTGTCCCATTCTCCCAAGTCTTCTAAACAAGCTTGCACTAATTCGCGGATTCGTTCTTCATCATCTACAATTAACAATTTTTTAGTCATTTGTCATTGGTCATTTGTCATTTGTCATTAGTTATTTTATTATTCTCCCCTGCTCCTCTGCTCCTCTGCTCCTCTGCTCCTCTGCTCCTCTGCTCCTCTGCTCCTCTGCTCTCCTGCCTAATTTATCGGCAATGGTAGAGTGAAGAAAAACGTGCTGCCAACACCAAGAGTACTTTCAGCCCAGATTTGCCCACCGTGTCGATCAATAATACTACGACAGATTGCCAATCCCAAGCCTGTGCCGCCTTTGGTGCGAGAATCAGAGGCATCTACTTGCTGAAATCGCCCAAAGATTGCTTCTAACTTGTCTGCGGGGATGCCTCGTCCTTGATCCGTTATTTTGAATAGTACGCAGTCTGTTTGCTGTTGGACACTGAGGGTAATACTAGAATCGACAGGCGAGAATTTAATCGCATTACCTAACAAATTAGTGAGTGTTTGCACAATGGCATCAGGAGCCGCCCAAACTTGAGCATTGGTAGGGTGGATTTTAAAGGTAATATTTTGCTGATTGGCGATCGCTTGCACTACGGCTACTGCTTGTTGAATTAAATCAGCCGCATTGCAGGTGGTTTTTTCTAAAACAGCTCGATCCGATTCTAAGCGTTCCAAATCGAGAATATCGTTGACAAGACGCACTAAGCGATCGCTATCGATGGCTGCAATTTCAATCATCCGCTTGAATTTGTCTGGTTTTTTGTCGTAGATACCAGTTTGTAGTAAGCCTAGTGCTGCACGAATTGCAGTTAAGGGAGTGCGGAGTTCATGACTCACAATGCCAATAAACTCACTCTTGATCAGATTAATCTGTTCTAGTTCAGTGATATCTTCGGCAATACCAGCAATCCGAACTAACTCGCCTAGTTCATTTTTGATCGGAAATGCGCGATCGCGAATCCAACGGATTGAACCATCAGGACGGATAATCCGATATTTGTTATCATATTGCCCTGTTCTGAACTTTTCAATGAATTCAATTTCGACGCGCTGGCGATCCTCTGGGTGAATTGCATCTAACCAATTTAAAGAGTTTTGATACAAGTCCTCACAACTTCTTTGCCAGATGGTTTCATAAGCATTGCTCACATATAGAACTTGTTGATTGCGAATATCTTTGATCCAAAACATTGCTTGGATGTTTTCTGCCAGCTGACGAAACTTTTCTTCGCTCTCGCGTAAAGCTTCTTCAATGCCTTTGCGCTCAGTGATATCTTGGTGAACTGCAACCAGAACGTCGCCGTAGTCGGGATGCCTGAATACAGAAGCCGTCACACTACACCAAAATGGCGTACCATCTTTTTTAAGATTCTGGGCTTCATAGGTGGCTTCTGTATTTTGTAAGACGGTAGACAGAGTGGCTTGATTTACATTTTCATTAGTTACTGATTTGGTGACATAGTTGATAATCGAAACGTGTTGACCGTTGAGTTCACCACAGTCGTAGCCAAACATTTGCTCAAATTTCGGATTGGCATAAACAATGACTCCATTATCGATTCTCACTAAGCAAATGCCTTCCCCCATATTTCGGGTGATTACAGCCTGAAGCTCCAGCATTTGCGCTTGTTCTAAAAGTGTGAGTTGAGTTTTTTGCTGCTCTATCACTGTTTTTCGCAGGCGAACGTTCGTCTCTGTCAGTTGTGCAGTGCGTTCTTGCACTCGTTGCTCAAGTTCGGTATTCAGTTGTTGTAGGTCAATTTCTGCCTGTTTGCGCTCTGTTAGTTCTGTCTGTAATTGTTTGAACAAATCTGCTTGCTGGATAGCAATGCTTACCTGCGCTCCTAACTGCTGCAACAGAGCAATTTCTGAAGATTGCCACTCACGAGGAGCCGCACATTGATGAGCCGCCAGTAATCCCCACAATTCATCTCCTACGGAAACAGGAACGACCAGATTTGCCCTCACTTGGAGACTTTCTAAAAATTCAACGTGACAGGGACTAATTCCAGCAGTATAAATATCAGTTTTCGCAGTGACTAAGCCTTGTTTAAACGGTTCGACGTTCTCTTTACCAATGCAAGGGTCATGAATTTGGAGTGGTAAAAGAGCCATCCATTCCGGTGCTACAGACTCAATAACAATCGTTCCACCCCAACCTGGATAAAATTGGAAGATAGTAACGCGATCGCACTCCAGAAATTGCCGCACTTCATCGACAGTAGTTTGCAAGATATCTTGTAAATTCAGCGATCGCCGGATACGCTGGGTCATTTCCATCACTAAGCGCTGTTGCTCAAATTGCTGTTGCAGCGTTTCTTGTGCTTGTTTGCGCTCGTCAATGTCTATGACAGTTCCCGCCATCCGGACAGGCTGACCCACTCGGTTATAAAATGTGTTTCCCCGCCCCTCAATCCAGTGGATGCTACCATCTGCCCAAATAATCCGATACTCATGGTGGTAAGTGCTGTGAGTTTGCAGTGCTTGTTGTACTGCTTGGTTCAGAGAAGGGCGATCTTTAGGATGTAAATGGGCATCAAAGGTTTCATATTTACCATCAAAACTACCAACAGCCAAGCCGAATAACTGTTCATGTTCTGGCGACCACTTGATTTCTCCTGTGACAATATTCCAGTCCCACATTCCCATGTGCGCCGCCGATAGAGCCATCCGCAGTTGCTCGGCATTTTCCTGAGCCAATCTTTGGCTAAGTTGTTTAATCTTTTGTCTGCTGTGCTGAAGATTGCTAGTGATTAGGTTAATTACCAAGGCAACCAGTAAAAAGATACTTAGCCGCAATAATTTTTCTGGTTGATCGATCCAGATTTGGTATCGCAGAGGCATCAATAAATAATCAATTGCCAGTGTCGAAAGGACAAGTGTAACGATCCCTGGTCGAAAGCCACCATACCAAGTACTTACAATAATAGCTATATAGAAAAAAGCACCAATGGTTCGGGAAAGAAGCGGTTTTAGCCAGAGTGACAGCAGCAGGGCGATCGCAGCTGAACCAATAGCCACACCGTACTTCAATAATTGCTGATAATTTCTCATCATGCTTTACTTTTCCCTGCCTGAGAGCGCCAACGCGTTCTTTGAATGCGGCTCAGTACCCGTGTCACAAGTTCTGGCCCTAGCACTGGCTTGCTGATAAAATCATCGGCTCCGGCAGCAAAAGCTTGCTGAAGAAATTCTGCTTCGGTATGGGCTGTAACTACTAAAATCGGTAAATCTCCCCACTGGGCATCTTGGCGCACGACTTTGCACAACTCTAATCCGTTCACTATCGGCATTTCTAAATCTAGCACCACCAAATCAGGAGATGTTGCAATCAGTACCTTCCAAAATTGTTGTGATTGGGAGAGGGTGATTACTTCCAGCCCCCAAGGAGTTAATAACGCCGATAATCCAACCAGTATTACAGGGTCATCGTCTACGATTAAAACTTTGGCTTCGGAAGTTTGAGGTTGAGGTAAGACACGAGCGATCGCCTGAAAAATCTCCTCGGTTGTCGCCGGTTTATGCAAAAATTGTCTAGCTCCTAAACGCGATACTCTCAGCCGATCTGCTAGGGTATCTCGTCCTGTAAAAACAATTACTGGGATATTTGGCGATCGCTCTACTATCTCGCTCAATAATATTAATCCGTCTTCCTCTGGTGTTGTAAAACTTAAATCTATTAAAACTGCGTCAGGAGTTGCTAAGGAAAAAAGCGATCGGGCGGTTGCTAAGTTTGGTGCAACCTTCATCCTGATTCCCCATAAATCGGCTTCTGCTTGCAACTGCTTTGTCAGCATAGGATCATTATCGATTACTAACAGCCGATGAGTTTGCTTCATCGGGACGCTTGGAGCAGTGGAAGTGACAGCAGGCTTAGTTAACTCTTGCTGTAATACTGTTACCAGTTGCGAGAAATTAAAGATTTGCTCTGGAGATAGCGAGGAATCTTCAAGCAGCAAATGTTCTATTTTCCGTGCAAGCCGGGAACCCTCTGGATAACCGAACGACCCCATTGAGCCTGCTAGCTTATGGGCTTCACGCAATGCACTCTGCTGTAAATCTTCATTTAAATTCCCTGCCAAGAGTGCAGTTTTTGCTTGCTCCAGCACTGCAACCTGTCCAACAAAGGAATTACGAAATCCCTCCAGCACGCGATTTACAGAAGTCATATCTTTGAGGCCGGGTTTTTTCTTTCCATCTTGATTCTTTTCCCCAACAAAGATGGAGCGATTAGGTGCAGGCTTGATCCGATAGCCCATGCCATATACTGTTTCTAGAAGTTCTTCTGCTATACCTGCTGTTTTCAGTTTCTTGCGCAAGTCTTTAATATGAGTCGTAACTGCATTTTCAGTCGGTGCATCCCCAAATCCCCAAAGCCGATCTAGAATCACTGCACGACTAAAGATCCGGTCTGGGTTTTGCAAAAACAACTCCAGCAGTTTGTATTCTGTGGCTGTGAGGAGAATTTCCTGCTGATTACAAGTTACTCTGCCGGCACTTGGATCTAAAGAGAGATTTCCCCAGGTTAAGGTAGATGATGAGATCGCCCCATTGCGTCGTAATAAAGATCGAATTCTGGCTAGTAATGCTTCTGGGTCGAAGGGTTTGATGACGTAATCATCTGCTCCGGCATCTAACCCCGCCACAATATCTGCATTAGAATTTTTCCCGGTTAACAACAGAATAGATTTATGGTAGCCTTGCTTTCGCAGTTGCCGACACAAGGTAATCCCATCCAGTTTCGGAATTAGCCAGTCCAGCAAAATCAACTCATATTCAGTCGATAGCGCTAGTTCTAATCCCGCTTCTCCATTGCTTGCAATGTCGATAGTATAATGATTTGCACTCAACAACTCGAAGAGTGCTGTACTCAGTAATACGTCATCCTCTACCAACAAAATTTTCATAAGTTGTATCAAAAGAAGATGCTTATGACACCTTCGCGATCGCAATACACACCCTCTGCGCGGTCAAACTTTTATGTAATTTTAATATATTGTTACAAGCAATACAACAAGTTAATTTAGATTTTGTATTCTAATATATTTATTTACATAAATTAACAAACAAATATGAATGAGTGGTACAAAGAAGACCTGGCTTTTATTCATGATGTCGGTTTCCGTGACTTTGCTCTCAAGT
>NZ_JAVRCI010000122.1:0-16406 GCF_034530835.1 Nostoc sp. DedQUE12b
AGTTTGTCAAGTTTCATAGGGCTGAAATCGCCACAGTGCGCTAACGTGTGAATAAGACCGAATTAGTAAACCTAAATTGATCTTCTATCAGGTCGATTCTGCCACCGCCTCAACTCCTCAGTTAAGGTAGTTAGTACGCAGAAGGTTAACTGCTTTCAGGCAAGCACCACCACCGTTGTTGTATTTACCCAAGGACAAGACCCGTTTTAGTCTAAGGGATGCTTAATTTATGAAGGAAATGTAAAAATGGGTAGGTTAAGACGAATAGTCTGAGTTAACATAAAATGCACTCTTTCTCAGTAATTAATGTTGTGTAAAATACATGAAATTCGGCAGGAGCAAGCGTACTTACTTTGTAATGTAATAAGAGCGTCACTGCAATTCCGAAAAGTGGAGAAAAAATTTCAGGGTACAAATCCCGTTTTCAATATCTTTTTGGTGAAAGTAGCTAAAAGTTGCTTAATGAATTCATGATTAATACACAAAAAGAGTGCAATTTCTGTGAAACAGGCTACAATCGAAAGAGTCTTTATACGAAAATCTGCCAACAGTCTGAACTCATTTGTATAGAGTGGCAATTTTTTTGATAAAGGCAAGTATTTTTTTTGACCAGTTAGTTGAAAGCAATATGTGATAGCAACACATATAACATTTACTAAAGTGAGCAAGTCACCTTTAGTATTTGCTTAAACTAAAGTAAAAACCCTCCTACCGGAGGCGTAAAACGTCCGAAAATATCTCTGGCAAATCTGCCAAAAAACTTATTTTCGGTTGGCAATTGGCTCGTTTAAAAGAGCAGTAAACACATCTTGAGTAATTGATTCTGCAAGGAGCATGAGGAACGCGGCATGAACCAGGCTAACAACGTACTCGAAAGCATATATCAGCCTGACCTAGAAATAATGAATCAGCCTGAGCTCGAGTTAGAAGAACTCTTAATAGACGATGAAGAGGACTTGCTGATCATCGATGAAGGTGACGAGGAATTTTTAGAGCCTCAGTCTGATGAGGACGACGCAAAGTCTGGAAAAGCCGCTAAATCGCGTCGTCGGACACAAAGCAAGAAAAAGCACTATACCGAAGATTCAATTCGGCTTTACTTGCAAGAAATTGGTAGAATTCGTCTATTGCGGGCAGACGAAGAAATTGAATTGGCACGGAAAATAGCCGATTTGCTGGAATTAGAGAGAGTCCGCGAAAGACTCTGTGAGCAATTAGATCGCGATCCTCGAGATAGCGAATGGGCAGAAGCAGTACAACTGCCACTACCAGCCTTTCGTTATCGCCTCCATGTTGGTCGTCGGGCGAAAGACAAGATGGTGCAATCTAACCTCCGTCTTGTAGTTTCAATTGCTAAGAAATACATGAATCGTGGTTTGTCGTTCCAGGACTTAATTCAGGAAGGCAGTCTCGGTTTGATTCGTGCCGCTGAAAAGTTTGACCACGAAAAAGGTTATAAGTTTTCTACATACGCTACATGGTGGATTCGTCAAGCAATTACCCGTGCGATCGCAGATCAATCCCGCACAATTCGTCTTCCAGTTCACCTTTACGAAACCATTTCTCGGATTAAGAAAACTACCAAGTTACTATCTCAAGAAATGGGTCGCAAACCCACTGAAGAAGAAATCGCTACTCGGATGGAAATGACCATTGAGAAGTTGCGGTTCATTGCTAAATCTGCCCAATTACCTATCTCATTAGAAACGCCTATTGGTAAAGAAGAAGATTCTCGATTGGGCGATTTTATTGAATCAGATGGTGAGACACCAGAAGACCAAGTTTCCAAAAATCTTCTGCGCGAAGACCTTGAAAAAGTCCTCGACAGTCTCAGCCCACGCGAACGCGATGTTCTCAGATTGCGTTACGGCTTGGATGATGGTCGGATGAAAACCCTTGAGGAAATCGGCCAGATTTTCAACGTCACCCGCGAACGGATTCGTCAAATTGAGGCGAAAGCACTCCGCAAGTTACGCCACCCAAATCGTAACAGCGTTCTCAAGGAATATATTCGGTAGTCAATAGTCATTGGTCATTAGTGAATAAAGAAATGACAAATGACAACTGATAAATGACAAAAAATAAAACCTGGTAGTGAATTAGCACTCCAGGTTTTTTTATTTATAGGTCATCTTGAATATTAAAACTTACAGGATGCCCCAAAAATGTAGGAAGCCTTGACCAGAGAAAACCTCAACCAAAACGGCTGCTGAAAAGCCAATCATCGCCAAGCGACCATTCCAAACTTCTGCTTGTGGGGTAAAGCCCCAACGCCAAGCGTTGCGATCTTCAATTACAGGAGTAGTGGCTTTTGTTGTAGTTGCATTTGTCATGGTTAGAACTCCAAAGTTAATTCTTAAGCTTTATTGCCTTATGTAAACTAATATAACAAATATTTTTAGAAAGGCAACATATTTTATAGTTTTGTTGCCATAGCTTGACATAAATAGAAATAGCTATTTATACAGATAAAATCATCAGTCTTCAGCAAGATTTACTGAAGGAGAAGAAATGTTATCCAGACTTTTAGCTTTAAAAACGATTTATTCTATTGAAATAGATTATCAACTAATTTAGGTAAACTGCTTGATTTTAAATATATTTTGCATTTTAAAATAAAATTTTATTGATAATTTAAGTTAGTACCAGACAATTTCCATTTCTTTTGAAGTGGAGACAAAACCAAGCTTCTCGTAGACGCGTTTACCATCCTCAGTGGCGTGAAGCCAGAGGCGTTTTGCCTCAGTTGCTCTCATAAAGCTGATAATTTCCTTTAACAATGCTGTAGCAATTCCCTGTCCTCGCCACATGGGAATTGTATACACGTTCATAATGTACGCTTCTAAGCCAGAGAGATTGCCGTTGTAAGGGGGTCGTTGAAAAAATACCAAGCCGCTAGAGGCAACAATTTGATTATCCACTTCAGCAACCCAAGCTAAAAACTCACCCGACGGCATTTTTTCGCCAAGATATTTTCGAGTTGCTTCTGCTAGGTTTGCGGTATCAAAGTCACCTTTAATCTCGCCAACCTCCCGCAGGAGTTCGAGACGCAGTTCGATTAGCGCCTCTAAATCCTGCAAGTTGGCTTGTCGCAAGTTGAACATCACCCTAATTTACGATCGCACTTCCGCAACAGTGATGATTTTTTCATCGCGGTTGAGTTGGAGGATGCTTTCACCTTTGACATCTCTACCTAAAATCGGCACTGTTTCCACAGGTATCCGCACTACTCGCTCTTTATTCGTCACTAAAGCTATCTCGCCAGATGCAATTGCCATGACCATACCAGCTAAGTTATCAGTTTTGCTAGCAAATTTCAGCGCTTGCGTGCCTAAATCGCCACGATTAGCCGCTCTTAACTGACTCGCAGCCATCCGCTTGGCATATCCTTCTTGAGTAACTAGCAGTAGTTGATCATCTTTACCGACAGTGACACAGCCAACCATTTCCTGATTTCTCAATAACCGAAATGCTTGTAAACCCATCGCTGTGCGACCCATAATCGGTAATTGTTCATCATTAACCGCAAAGCGCAACAGTCGCCCACCGGAACTAGCTAAAATCAGATGCTCCCCTGGAGCGGTGAACTGGGTAAATGACAACTCATCATCGTCTTTGAGCTTCAAAATCGTGATTCCGCGCCGAGTCAGGTTAGTAAATTCTTCCAAAGACAGACGCTTAATTCTTCCCTGTTTGGTTAAGAGAATCATCTGTCTAGTTTCGAGCTTCTCTGGCAGCAAAAAGCGGCTGACCACAGCTTCTTGAGCGCCTTGAGCAGTGCTACTGAGCATCGTAATTAAAGGTTTTCCGCGTGGGGAACGCCCAGTAGTTGGCGGAATTTCTCCCACATTCACCGGATACACTTTGCCGCCACCAGTTAGTATTAGCAAGTCTTTCCCTGTGTCAGTTAAAACAGTTTGGATAATGAAGTCATTATCGTGTAGACCATTTTCAGCTTTTGACTTTTTCCCAGATGGCTGGATGCGGCGGACATAACCTCGTTGGGTAAATTCTAAAACTGCCTCTTCTACTGGTTCAGAAGATTTAATTTCCTCCTCCTCTGCTCCTCTGCTCCTCTGCCCCTCTGCCCCTCTGCCCTTCTGCTCTTCTACCCTAAACTTCTGCTCCTCTCCAATTTTTGTCCGTCGGGGATCGCTGTATTTGCGCTTGAGCGATCGCAAATCTTTTTTCAGCGCCTTGAGTAATTCGCGGCGATCGCTCAGTAATTGCTCCAATAACCTAATTTGTTCACTGATCTGCTCAAATTCCTGCTGCAAATTTTGCTGTTCCAAACTAGTGAGGCGGCGCAACGGCATAGCGAGAATTGCATCTCCTTGTACTTCACTCAAATCCAGTCGGCTACAAAGGTTAATTTTTGCCGTACTACCATCGGGAGCTTGGCGCAAAATTTGAATTACCTCATCCAAATTCGACAGCGCTTTCAGCAAACCTTCTACCAAATGCACGCGACTTTGGGCTTTACCCAACTCGTAATTGTAGCGACGGTTCAGCGTTTCTTCTCGGAATCTCAAAAACTCCTGCAAGAGTTGACGCAAACTTAACTGGCGGGGTTGTCCATCCACTATTGCGAGGAGAATTGCCCCAAAAGTCATTTGTAAAGCAGTTTGGTGATATAAATTCTGGAGAACTTCTTGGGGATTGGTGTCGCGTTTGAGTTCAATTACCACCCGCATCCCTTCGCGATCGCTCTCATCCCGAAGATCGGAAATTCCTTGCAAGCGTCCTTGATTTACTAAATCCGCTACCTTCTCAATCCAGGCAGCTTTATTCACTTGATAAGGCAATTCTGTAATAATAATTGCCGTCCGTCGCTTGCTTCCCCTCGCGGCTGGAATTTCCTCCAGAGTTGCAACTCCCCGCAGCAGAATTCCACCTTTACCTGTGCTGTATGCTTCCCGAATTCCCGCTTCACCAACTATTTCCCCACCAGTGGGAAAATCTGGCCCTGGAATTAGCTCAAATAATTTTTCATCTGGCAAATCTGGGTTGTCGATTAAGGCAATTAACCCATCAACAACTTCCCCCAAATTGTGGGGTGGAACGTTTGTCGCCATTCCCACGGCAATACCAGAACAGCCATTGAGTAACAGAAACGGCAACTGAGCAGGTAACACCGTTGGTTCTTGCTGGGAATTATCGAAGTTACCGACAAATTCCACAGTTTCTTCACCAATTTCTGTCAGCATTCCCTCATGGCTGATCGGTGCGAGACGCGTTTCTGTGTAGCGCATCGCCGCTGGCGGGTCATTATCGACACTGCCAAAGTTACCGTGTCCTGCCAGCAAGGGATAGCGGCTAGAAAAGTCCTGCACCAGCCTGACTAAAGCATCGTAAACTGATTGGTCGCCGTGGGGATGGTATTTACCCAACACATCACCCACTACACGGGCACATTTTCGATAGGGTCTATCTGGTACCAAACCGAGTTCGTGCATTGCATACAAAATGCGCCGATGCACTGGTTTTAAGCCATCACGCACGTCTGGTAGCGCTCGCCCGACAATCACGCTCATGGCATATTCTAGATAAGACCGTTGCATCTCGGTGTGCAGGGCTGTTGGAATTACCTGTCCCGTTGAGAGAAGGTTTAACTGTTTTGCCATGAGTTTTTTCCCTGAAATTTAACTACACAAAAGCCGATGGAACTCAACACTGCGGCAACCACAGCATAACGGATGAAATGAGATTCATAACAAAATTTTGATAGTCACAGAAGAAAAAGCAGTAGTATCATCCTTGATGACGAAGATGCATATTGATTATTAAAAAGGATGCACACGAGTATAATCTACATAAACTTAGTAGGCATGATGCTTACCGAAGAAGAATTCAGGAGACAGAATCCAGAATGGATTTTGTGAGACTGGATAGAGAATCGAGGTTTAAAGCAAGCGATTTTAAACGTGCGTGTTCGCTCTTAGCATCTCTCCTTGGGAGAAGAAAAAAATTTTCCATGACTGTTACGCCTGACTTGACTGCTGGGTTATTCTGAATTCTGAATTCTGTTTTCTGACTTCTTTTGATCATGATTGCATTTCTTAATTTTGTATTCTGGAATTCTTGAATCTCTTCACCTCTATAACTAAAATTCTCATGAAAACTGTTTTAATTGTCGAAGACGATCTAATTAATGCTCGTGTTTTTTCCAAAATTTTGTCCAAGCGTGGCGGCTTGGGTGTGAAACACACCGAAAATGTGGAAGAAGTCATCAAAATTGCCCAATCAGGAGAAGCCGACCTAATTTTGATGGATGTTTCTCTCTCCAGAAGTGTTTACCAAGGCAAGTCGGTTGATGGAATCAAGATTACACAAATGTTAAAATCCGATCCAAAAACAGCAAACTTACCTGTGATTCTGGTGACAGCACATGCAATGGAAGGCGATCGCGAGAACTTTCTCAAGCAAAGCGGTGCTGATGGCTACATTTCGAAGCCAGTTGTTGATCATCAACAGTTCGTTGACCAAATCATCGCACTTCTACCCACAGACGAAAACTGAGAATTAAAGACTTATTTCAGGAATACTCGCCCGCAAATGTTTTTGGGCGATAGTTCCTGTATTTATCTAGTATAGATGTACTACGAAAAGGTACTATTAGGCAAGTGGTAAGGAGTAGTGAGTGCTGAGTGCTGAGTGCTGAGTAAAGAGTTTGGAATTAACAGTTAAATATTTGAACTCGTAAATTCATAACTCCTCACTCCTCACTCCTCACTCCTCACTCCTCACTCAGTACTCAGCACTCAGCACTGTTATTGAGTCGGCTGTTTTCTAGGCGTAGGCGCTGATGATGAGTTTGCTGGTTGCTGTAGGGCTGCTTGAATACGGGGTAATTCTAGGAATTTTTTCGTATCAGACAGTAGACGATCGCCCCAGAGATTTTCTTTGAGGAAATTTAAATTAGCATAGCGCGAATCGATACGGAGTGCAGTTTCTCCCAACGTTAGTCCTTGTTGACGCTCGCCTTTAGTATACAGTGCCACCGCTAAGGCCAATAAAGGTTCTGCTGCTTGTTTATCAAGGGTTACAGCAGATTGCCATTGCTTAATTGCTTCGGGGATATTACCCTGTTCGTAGTTGATTAAACCAATATTGTTGAGCGCGGGCCAGAATTTTTTATTTTGGGAGACAGCTTTATTGTATTGGGCGATCGCATCTGGCAATTTACCCAGCAAATAGTAAGCATTACCCAAATCAAATAACCCCTCTGGATCGTTGGGTTTTAACTTCAAACCTTCTTGATAATTGACAGCAGCAGCCTGGTAATTTTTCTGCTGAAAATTTGCTGAACCCAAAGCAAACAGAATATCACCATTTTTAGGATTGATAGATTGTGCTTTTTTCAGGCTAGCGATCGCCCCATCAAACTCTTTTGTTTGCAGTTGCAATCCACCTAAGAGCAACCATACTTTATCATTCCCAGGAGCCAGTTGACTAGCTAGCCGCGCTCGTGGCAAAGCTAATTCAACCTGTTGAAATTGAGCTAGTTGAGCCGCCTCTTGCGCCAAGCTCAACCCCTGCTTTTCTAACTTTGTCGCATCTAGTTGCAGTGTATGGGGTATTAATGCCTGCGCGTTAGCGGCTTTTGGCATACTCCATAAACTACAGACTATTAAAAGAGAAATCAAACGAACATGTTTAGGCACACTACCGCCTTTAAGCCACTAATCAAAGAATCTTTCAGCTAGCTTAAACGATCTCCGCTATTGACGGCAGCAAAATCTTACATCATTAGTTCTTGACATCCCTGTAATCAAACCAATACATTAATAAGTAATCACTTACTTATTTATGGCTCGGATACCCAGAATCACCAATCAGCAAATCTTAGAAGCAGCTCGCCAAGTTTTCCTAGAACAAGGATTTGGTGCTTCAACATTAGAAATTGCTCACCAGGCTGGCATTTCTGAAGCTTCAATTTTCAAGCGATTCTCAACCAAAGAAGAATTATTTTTTGCGGCGATGGGAATTCCAGAGAAACCCCTGTGGGTGAGCGAGTTGGAATCTCTTTGTGGTAAGGGCAATCTCAAAGAAAACCTCATCAAAATTTGTCTCCAAATTATGGAATTCCATCGTGAGGTATTACCTCTAATCGTAATGCTGCGATCGCGAGGAAATGCGCTCCCAGAAATTGCAGATAAAGAAGCAAGACCCATGCAAGATGTAAAAGCACTGACTGCTTTCCTAGAGCGTGAGATCAATCAAGGTCGCCTCCGCCCTTGCGATCCTCTGACAGTGGCCCATGTCTTACTAGGATCGCTGATGAACTACGTTTTTGTAGAGCAGATATCGTCTCAAGCCAGTATATCAACTATCGAATTACCGTTAAATTCTGAAAATCGTGCCACAGAAGTATTTGTCCAGAGTCTTGTGGATATTGTCTGGCAAGGAATTGTACCAAGCCAAGATTAAATAGGGAGTATAAGCAGTGGGGAATTAGGTATTACAACTATTTTCAGCTAAATCGACCACGCGGTAGGGGCGCAAGACCTTACGCCCTACTTTTATAGGAGTTAGAGATTAGGATCTGAATTTCTCAATCTTAAAAAACTGGTGACTTTGGTCATACATCAGCCTGGAATTACTAGTGACTTTCGTCATACATTGGTTTCAACTTTTTGATCAATAATTATTATGTATGAATTTATACGACGAGGTAAATATTAAACACCTTAATGCCAAAACAAAAATAACTATCTAAAGATTGCTGAAGTTTAAATTCAGCAAAATAGAACTTTAATCCAAATAAGGAATCAATTCTATGTTGAAACCAAACCGTATATCGATAGTATTAGTTGCTGCTGTGATAATTGTTCCTACTCTCTTGACTGCGCCTGCAAACGCCCAGACGAAAGTCTACGTTGTTGGCGATCGCGATCGAGATTGGGATCGTGATAGCAGATCCAATCCTAGAGGCAGAGATAATTGGAACCGTGACAGCAGATCGAATTCTAGAGAAATCAGAAAGCCTAGAGATCGGGATAATTGGAACCGCGACAGCAGATCGAATTCTAGAGAAATCAGAAACATTAGAGATCGGGATAATTGGAACCGCGACGACAGAACCTATCCTGTAGAAGTCAGAAACCCTAGAGATCGGGATAATTGGAATCGTAACAACCAATTTAATAGCAGAGTAGTCAGGCTTGGTAATGGTGATATCAGATATCCCAATGGGCAAATTATTCCTGCTAGATCCATAGTCAGACTGCGCGATCAAGGTTACTTCAGACTTCCTAACGGGGATATTCTGCTTCCCAATCAGGAAATTGTTCCGGCTGGGAGATTAGTAAGAGTGCGTGATGATTACTTCAGACTTCCTAGTGGATTGGTACTGCAAATAAACCTTTAAAACACTAAAAACTAAAAATAATTGTCAGTATTAGGCTACCAGGCTATAGTTTTAGCCGTAAATAAGTAGCTTGGTAGCCGTTCCTTATAAACAAAATGGATATGAAAATTGATACACCAAATACCGTAGATTCATCAGTTTTGGTTCCAGAGGTCAAGAAAAAAAAGGGCAGACGTAATTGGCTCTCTTGGCTAATTGCTCTTTGCCTTTTGGGTGGAATTGGCTATGCCGTTTATTACCAAGTAACGGTTGCTCCCCGTCAACAAGCCAGCCGTCGGGTGCTGACAAGACCTGTAGAAAGACAGAGTTTAACAATTACAGTTTCAGCGAACGGAACAGTGAAACCTGAGCGGTCAATCAACCTCAGCCCAAAAAATTCCGGCATCTTAAAAAGCCTGTTGGCGAAAGAAGGAGATATCGTCAAGCAAGGACAGATTGTCGCTTACATGGATGATTCCAACCTCCGGGGGCAACTTACCTCTGCACAAGGACAATTGGCACAAGCCGAGGCGAATTTGCAAAAAGCGATCGCAGGTAATCGTCCTCAAGATATTGCCCAATCACAAGGAGCATTAGACGAAGCCGAGGCGAATCTGCAAAAGGTACAAGCAGGTAATCGCTCCCAAGATATTGCCCAAGCACAGGCACGCTTGCAAAGTACTCAAGCCGCCCTTCGCCAAGCAGAAGATGATTTTGTTCGCAATCAGCAACTTTACAATGCAGGCGGTATTTCCCTTCAGACTCTTAACCAAAGCCGTTCCAATCGTGACAGTGCCCAAGCGAATGTAAATGAAGCACAGCAAGCACTGGCTCTGCAAAAAGCCGGATCGCGTCCAGAAGACGTTGAGCAAGCACGAGCTGTAGTGAAGCAGAGACAGCAAGCTTTGGCACTTTTGAAAGCCGGAACGCGCCAAGAAGATATTAACGCAGCTCGTGCCCAGGTAACATCGGCTCGTGGTTCGCTGCAAAACATCCAAGCCGAAATCAATGACACGATTATTCGCGCACCCTTTGATGGTGTAGTGACAAAGAAGTATGCCGATCCAGGTGCTTTCGTGACACCTACAACTGCCAGTAGTGAAGTAGCTTCTTCTTCTTCTTCTTCAATCTTGTCTCTAGCTTCTACAAATGAAGTCGTCGCCAATTTAGCGGAAACAAATATTTCCAAAATCAGCCTTGGTCAAAAAGTCTCGATTAAAGCAGATGCCTACCCAGGAAAGACCTTTGAAGGTAAAGTGAGCCAAATTGCTGCCCAAGCAATAGTAGAGCAAAACGTCACCAGTTTTGAAGTGAGAGTATCACTTTCAGACCCTCAGAGACTACTACGGTCTGGGATGAATGCGGAAGTAGATTTTCAAGTCGGTCAAGTTCAAAATGTTCTAGTAGTACCAACGGCTTCAGTGGTTCGCCAAGAAAATGCTACAGGTGTGTTTGTGCAAGGAAAAAATAACAGACCTGTGTTTACTCGCATAGAGACTGGCGTCACCGCGAATAACTTTACCGAAGTTAAGTCTGGATTGACAGGAGACGAAAGGGTATTGCTCAGTTTCCCACCAGGATCGCGTCCGCAATCAACACCAAGAGGAGGAGTTTTCCCTGGTCTAGGTGGAGGCGGAGGAGCCGGAGGAGGCGGAAGAGGAACAGGTGGCGGCGGAAGTCGTTCCGGCGGCAGTTCTAGCGGGGGTGGTCGTTCTCAAGGCGGTGGTTCCCCTTAAAATTAGTTTTAAATAAAACATTATGTTTAAGATATTTAAGGGCTTTTATAAAGCAAAGAATACCCGCACAGTACCATTGCTGGAAATCTTGACAATGGCAGCAGAGACTCTGTGGAGTAACAAATTACGCACGGGTCTAACTATGTTGGGCGTAATTATTGGGATTTCTTCAGTTATTGCCATTACTTCTGTTGGTCAGGGAGTGCAAAAAGGGGTTGAGCAACAGATACAAGCATTGGGTACAGATGTGATCCAAATCTTGGCGGGTGCAGCAAGAAGTGGGAATGTCCGTCAAGGAGTAGGTTCTAGCAGCACCTTGACTTGGGAAGATGCTAAGGCGATCGCCACACAAGCGCCATCAGCACAGATGGTTTCTGCTTATCTCCAACGCAGCGCTCAAGTTGTATATGCAGGGCAGAACACCTCAACTACCATTTATGGCACAGATTTGAACTACCCAGAAATCAGAAATACCCGCCCCCAACAAGGGAGATATTTTACTCAAGAAGAACTAGATAGTGCCGCACAACTTGCCATTCTTGGCCCTACAGTGCAAAAAACACTCTTTGCACAGGGTGTAAATCCGATCGGTGAGAAAATTCGGATTCAGGGAGAGGCTTATGAAGTAATTGGGGTGATGGAACCTAAAGGTTCTCAAGGGCCGATGGATCGAGATGACCAAGTTTTCATTCCTCTAACTAGTATGTCGAAGAGACTAGTTGGGAACAATGCCCTGGTGGGCGTTTCTGTAAGTGGAATTTTAGTTAAAGGCGCTAATCAGGAGCAGTTAGAAGCCGCTCAGTTTCAAGTTACCAATCTTTTACGGCTGCGTCATAATATTTATCCGCCGCAAGCTGATGATTTCCGACTGACCAATCAAGCTGATATTGTTAGTACCTTCACTAATATTGTAGGTTTATTTACAGTAATGGTGGTAGCGATCGCTGGAATTTCTCTAGTGGTTGGTGGTATTGGTATTGCTAACATTATGCTGGTTTCTGTGGTCGAACGGACGCGAGAAATCGGGATTCGCAAAGCCGTAGGAGCAACTAATTCAGCCATTCTCAATCAATTTTTAGCCGAAGCGATCGTGATTTCCATTGTCGGCGGAGGTATTGGCATGGTGACTGGCATTTTATTAGCCTTTATAGCTGCAAGCGTTTTCAAATTTCCCTTTGTAATTTCTTTCTTGTCGATCGTTGCTGGCTTTGTACTCTCGTTAACCGTTGGCTTAATCGCTGGAGTGATTCCAGCACGGAACGCATCTAAATTAGATCCAATCAACGCTTTAAGAAGCGACTAAGTTGAAGAGTGCTGAGTAGTGAGTGCTGAGTAGTGAGTGCTGAGTGCTGAGTTCTGAGTGCTGAGTGCTGAGTTCTGAGTGCTGAGTTCTGAGTGCTGAGTTCTGAGTGCTGAGTGCTAAGTTATTTAGTGTCAATTTTGAAAATTGAGTAGTCAGTAGAATGAGTAAAGTTGAGCGTTTTGAAGATTTGATTGCTTGGCAAAAAGCAAGAATTCTTACTAAAGATATTTATCAGGTTACTCAGCAGGGCGCGTTTGCTAGAGACTTTGGATTATCGGGACAAATACAAAGAGCAGCAGTGTCTATCATGTCTAACATTGCAGAGGGTTTTGAAAGAAGTTATTTAGGAGAATTTCATCAGTTTCTTTCGATATCGAAGTCATCTTGTGCAGAATTGCGTTCTCAACTTTATATAGCTTTAGATGTTGGCTATCTCGATCAAGCCAAATTCAACCAACTTTTAAATCAAGCAGAAGAAGTGGGCAAAATTATTGGCGGTCTTCGTATATCAGTTAGTAAACAAAAACATCAACAAAACTCAGCCTCCACCACTAAAGAAAAGTGTTGAGTGCTGAGTGCTGAGTGCTGAGTAAAAACCCAGTTTTTTTAAGCCTTTGAGCAATCAACACAGTCATAACCTATGTGACTACTGCTATAAATGAACTCTCACTACTCACTACTCAGCACTCAGCACTCAGCACTCACTACTCAGCACTCACTACTCAGCACTCACTACTCACTACTCAGCACTCACTACTCAGCACTCACTACTCACTACTCAGCACTCAATTATGCCAACAATGATTTGGATGGAATCTATTACTAAAACCTATCACTTGGGAGAGGTTAGTGTTCCAATACTCAAGGGAATTCAACTCTCTATTGAGGAAGGTGAATACGTCTCAATTATGGGTGCGTCAGGTTCTGGTAAATCTACACTCATGAATATTTTGGGATGTCTGGATCGTCCGACAACTGGAAACTATATTTTTGAAGGCAGAAACCTGACGACTTTTAATGATGATGAATTAGCCTATATCCGCAACCAAAGAATAGGTTTTGTTTTCCAACAATTTAACCTATTGGCACGGGCGACAGCGTTGGAAAACGTCATGTTACCAATGGTTTACGCTAACTTACCCAAGCCAAAACGCCGGGAAAGGGCATTAGAAGCCTTAGAAAAGGTAGGATTAGGGGGACGCATCGCTAACCGTCCTAGTCAACTATCTGGCGGACAACAACAACGGGTAGCGATCGCTCGTGCTTTGGTCAACCGACCTGCATTAGTTTTGGCAGATGAGCCAACCGGAGCTTTAGATACTGAAACTTCCTATGAGGTGATGAGTTTACTGACTGAACTTAATAACCAAGGAATCACGATTGTGATTGTCACTCATGAACCAGATATCGCTGCTCAAACCCATAGGATTATTCGAGTTCAGGATGGTTTGATTGTCGGGTAATTTGTTAAAATCAACCCTTGGAGGAGGAATTTAAGATTTAAATCTCTGTAGGTCAATCAGGATCAAAACTTTTGATTATATCCTCAAAAGAACCTAATTAATTACTATATCTAGATTATGAATTTCAGCTTATTATTCGTGCATTTTACCTGGGTTACTGTCGCGATCGCGATTCTTTTTCCAAATGCAGCAAGTGCAGCAACTCCGCCAAAAGCACAGAATTCCTCAAGCTCTGTACAAGTTCCCGATCGCCTCAACCCCAATCCCAATCCTCTGCAATTTCCGACTAAACCGGAGGAAGTAAGAATTCAGGGAACTGTACCAATCAGTTTGGCACAAGCTTTAGAACTAGCAAAACGCAACAATCGAGACTTGCAGTTAGCTATATTACAGCTAGAACGTAGTCGCTCGGAACTACGCGAGTCTCAAGCGGCTTTGTTTCCTACTCTTGGTATTAACAGTAGTGTGACTAATAGTGGTAATGGTTTTAATAGCAATTCATCTCAAGCCAGCACCTCTTTTAATGGTTCAGCAGAACTGAATTATAATCTCTATACTTCTGGGAACCGACAAGCGAGTATTCGAGCCGCAGAGGAACAGTTACGGGTAGATGAATTAAATGTTGAAAGTCAGTCTTTGATAATTAATTTGAATGCCACCACTCAATACTACGATTTGCAACAAGCAGATGAGCAAGTCAGAATTAATCAATCTGCTGTGCAAAATGCCCAGGCTAGTTTGCGGGATACTCAAGCCAGAGAACGGGCTGGAGTGGGTACGCGATTCGATGTGCTGCAAGCTCAGGTGAATTTAGCAAATGCCCAACAACAGCTGACTAATGCGATCTCACAGCAGCAAATTGCTCGTCGTCAGCTTGCTACGTTGTTAAGTTTATCGCAGTCAGCTGAGATCAGTGCCTCAGACCCCGTACAATTAGCGGGTCTTTGGCCGCAGACGGTAGAACAAAGTATTGTCCAAGCGTTTCAAAATCGTCCAGAGTTGCAACAGTTTTTGGGACAACGTAATATTGAGGAGCAACGACGACGACAGGCACTTTCACAACTAGGGCCGCAAGTTAGTTTGGCAGGAAACTACAATCTGCTAGATCGGTATGATGATGGTGTCAGTATTACTGATGGCTATTCAGTGGGACTTGCAGGAAATCTAACTTTGTTTGATGGCGGAGCAGCAAGAGCAAGGGCGGCTCAGTCGAGAGCTAATATTGGGATCGCAGAGACTCGATTTGCTAACCAGCGTGACTTAATTCGCTTTGATGTAGAACAGTACTATGCTCGATTGCAATCCAATTTAAATAATGTGCAGACTTCTAGTGTGGCTTTAAATCAAGCTAGGGAAGCTCTGAATTTAGCAAGATTGAGGTTCCAAGCTGGTGTAGGCACTCAAACAGAGGTAATTGATGCTGAAAATGACCTGACAAGAGCAGAAGGTAATCGAGTCACAGCTATTTTGGATTACAATCGCGCTCTAGCTAATTTACAAAGAGCGGTAACATCCAGAGCTTCACGTTAAAGGAATTCTAGTTAAAAAATTATCCTATGGGCGCAAGGCCTTACGCCCCTACAAATCTAACTTTTCACGGCATCTGGAAAACCTCTCTCTAAATCTCTCTCCTAAAAGGAGCTACGGTGTACACACAAGTCTGAAACAGTTCACTCATCAGAGTTTAAGCGTAAGTTTTACCCCTCCCTAACCCTCCCCGTATGTATTGGGGAGGGAACTGTATTTCTAGTTTCCCCCCAATGCATCGGGGGAATTAAGGGGGGTAATTCGATGTGTGTGTACACTGTAGCCTAAAAGGAGAGAGACTTTGAATTTTCCACCCTTCCCGTGTCGGGAAGGGGGTTAGGGGGTTAGGTTTTTGGTGGACTTTTCCACATAACGTGAAAAGTCAGATCCTGCATTTTATGCAGTTTTAGCATTTTCATCAGATGCTTGTTCTGCAACATTTTTCAAGCGACTCGATCTGATTTTGCGGATGCGATCGCTATAGCGAACACCACCCGCCATCTCATATTCGCGGCTGTCTTTGCCGTACTTGATACCAACCACCATCAGCATCTTCTCAGAAAGCTGACTCAAGTTTTTTTCCATCTCTTCAATTTCAGTTTTAGAAGAGTCAACTACAGACAGAGCAGTATTATAAACATCAATTTTGTTGCGTAACTGGTCGATTGACTCAACTAATTTTTCTAGACTATAATCTTCATCAAATTTGACGCTTGGAACAATCGATTTCAGTCCAGCGGATCTTAACTGAGCTTTTTCTAAAACACGGGATGTACGTTTTTTACGAGACATAAAACTACTCCTTTAAAATTCTTATAGAGCTAGCTTGCCTCAATTAAACTGCATTCTGGTTCAGCAAAACTCGCAGTTTTTGTAATAAATTTTTCAAGTTATAGCAGTAAAATTTCGGAATTTTATTACTAGATATTGGTATTTATATAGATAATTGTCTAAGCTTCATCAAAACTTTAAGGGACACTGCTACCACAAGTTCTGTAGCTGCTCCCACAAGTTCTGTAGCTGCTCCC
>NZ_JAVRCI010000123.1:0-16189 GCF_034530835.1 Nostoc sp. DedQUE12b
AGGTCTCATTATTCATACAAAAGCCCCAGTCCTTCTAAGGATGGGGCTTTTTGTTATGGTTGTGTGACAAAAAAACTAATTCAGATTGATGATTATAGTACTTGCAATCTTGATTTGTAGAGCGATCGCACTAACAATTTATCGTTTGGCTAACTATAAAAACACTAAGCTTAGGACATATTTATTTTATCGCCGTCCAGTCTTTGTCAGACATCGCCTGATTGCAGAAAACTGCATAATTAACGAATATTAGCTTGTTTATCGTCCAAAGGTGCAGTTTTATTAGATACTCAAAGAATCTATATGAAAGCGCGTCTTATGACGATAAAATACGGATTACACAAGTGTTTGCAGTTTGGACTGGCAGGGTTACTGGGCTGGTTAATTGTCAGTATCTTGACTGCTAAAACCCAGGCACAGCAAAGTAATATCGTACCTGACAATACACTTGGGGCTGATTCCTCTCAAGTTATAGGCAACTTTCAGGGACAACCGATGGAAGTAATTACAGGCGGTGCGATTCGCCTTTCTAGAGAATGTCACGCGGGCAGATGTGTCTCTCAAAAATGCTGCAAATATAAATGTAAGTGCTAGTGATGGTGGAGACATCATAGTCAACGCTCGTAATATAGATATTTTAGAAGAAAGTGTACTGATTGCTGGCATTGGACAAGATTTGGGTACACCTGAGACTGTTGCAGGTGATATTACACTTAATGCTACCGGAGAAATCAAAGTTGCTGGAGTTGGGAGCGGAATTCGCAATTTTGTGACTTTGGGAGCAAAAGGCAATGGAGGTAATATTACCATAAATTCTAGTTCCCTTACATTAGAGGATAGCGCTCTACTTGCTGCCTCAAATTTAGGACAAGGGAATGCGGGAAATATTATTATAGATGCTCGTGAAAATGTTTTATTTGATGGGGCTAATGCTTTTAGCGGAATTGGAAATGAAGCAGTCGGCAATGCTGGCAATATTTCCATCCATTAAAGCTGGATTAGTATCTTTGAGCAATAATACATACTTATCTGCTAGTACTAGTGGACGAGGAAATGCAGGCATTATTAATATCAATGCACGCGATAGTGTCTCTTTTGATCAAAAGAGCTACGCTTATAGCCTAACGACAACTGAAGGAGTAGGAAAAAGCGGCGATGTCAACATTAATGCCAGGTCGCTGTCTGTGAAAAATGGTTCACAACTGAGTGCTAGCACTTTGGGACAGGGAGATGCTGGTAATGTAACCATTAATGCTAGCGATACAGTAAATTTTGATGGAACTGCTAGTACTGCCTTTAGTATTGCAGAGACGGGAGCGGTAGGTAAAGCTGGTGGCATTAATATCACCACCAAGTCACTTTTTATCACTAATAATGCAAGATTATTAGCCAGTACTAGTGGACGAGGAGATGCAGGCAATGTGAATATCAACGCCAGTGATATAGCCTTCTTTGATGTGGGAAGCCAAGCCTTTGCTCTTGTAAATGCCAGAGGAGTGGGGAAAGCAGGTACGATAAACATCAACACTAGAAAGCTCTCTGTGAACAACGGGTCACAATTGAGTGCCAGCAGTTTTGGTCAGGGAGATGCTGGTAATGTAACCATTAATGCTAGCGATACAGTAAATTTTGATGGCGCAAACAGTGCGGCTTTCAGCATATCAGGAGCAGGAACGGTAGGCAAAGCAGGTGGTATTAACATCACCACAGGATTACTGTCTGTTACAAATGGTGCTTTTTTAACTACTAGCACCCTTGGACGAGGAGATGCAGGTAATGTGAGCATCGATGCTCGTGATACAGTTGTTTTTGATGGTATGGGCAGTAATGGATTAAATAGCGCGGCTCGCAGTTCGGTACTAGCAGGAGCGGTAGGTAACGGTGGTAAAATCCTGATTAATACTGGGTCAGTAGTCATTAGTAATGGTGCTGGCTTAGAAGTTAGCACTGCCGGAAAGGGAAATGCTGGTAATGTGATAATTAATGCCAGTGATACAGTCTCTGTTGACAGAAGTGGTAAAATTTCCAGCAGTGTCAGAGCAACAGGTACGGGTAACGGAGGGGATCTCAATATCACTACTGGCTCACTTTTCTTGAACAAGGGCGCTCAATTAGCTTCTGGTACTGTTGGACGAGGGGATGCGGGAAATGTGTTTATTAGTGCTTCTGGTTCTGTTTCGATTTCAGGAAATAATACTGCCATCCTCAGTGACGTGAACTCCAAAAATGAGGGTAATGGTGCCAATATCAACATCAAGGCCGCTTCACTCTCCATTGGTGACGGCGCTCAACTAGTAACCTTTGTTGAAAATAATGATGACAGTTCTGTTAGACAGCCATTCAACCAGGGAAATGCAGGCAATGTTAATATCGATGTTACGGGTGCAGTTGCGATCGCTGGAATCAGAGAAGGAAAGACAACTGGAATTATAAGCAACTTAGGAAGAAGAACTGTTGGTAAAGGAAGAGATATTAGTATATCCTCTGGCTCGTTATCTTTAATGGATGATGCCAGAATTTCGACTAGTACCTCTGGAGAAGGAAATGCAGGTAATGTCTTCATACAAGTCAAGGATTCTGTTTCTTTTTCAAATGGTTTTATATTCAGTTCTGTCGAAGGAGAGGGATTCGGTAAGGGGGGAAACATTAATGTTACATCTCACTCTCTCTCCTTAACAGATGGCGCTCAATTTGTTACCACTAGCCGTGGAGCTTTTGCTAATGTAGAAATTACTCTTGTTGGAAATCCTTCCATAGATTTTTTTGAATTTATTAGCAATTCTATTAAAGCTGGAAATATCCAAATTAACGCAACTGATGGTGTTAATATTTCTGGTTTTAATCCAATCACTGGCAATTCCAGTGGATTATTTACAGATACTCAAACTTCAGGTAATAGTGGCAACATCACTGTCAATACTGATGTTTTTCGGGTGTCCGATAGTGCTTTATTAGACGCAAGAACTAATAATTTTGGTGATGGTGGAAATATTACAGTTAATGCACGAATAGTGGAGGCTCGTCATGGGGGGCAACTTATTACAACTACCACAAGAGGTGGTAATGCAGGTAAGATTATAGTCAATGCTAAAGACAAAGTAATTGTTTCAGATACCTACATAAATCCTGATAAGACAGAAACTCAACTTCCTAAAAGGTTTCCCGAAGATGATGCTAATAGTGGTTTCTTTGTTCGTTCTTCAGGCTTTGGTGTCGCAGGTGATATTGAAGTTAACTCGCCCAAAGTTACTTTAGATAAACAGGGAAGATTCATAGCTGAATCAGCATCAGGCAATGGGGGTAATATTAAGCTGGTAATTAGGGATTTACTTCTCATGCGTCGTGGTGGCCAAATCTCTACCAACGCAGGCACTGCGCAAGCTGGTGGTGATGGCGGTAGCATCAATATCAACTCAACATTTATCATTGCCATTCCTAGAGAAAACAGCGACATTAGCGCCAACGCCTTTCAAGGAAGTGGTGGAAATGTAGAAATTAACTCGCAAGGTATCTTTGGTATCGAGTCGCGGACAAAGCCAACCGAAAAAAGTGATATTACAGCCAGTTCCGAACAAGGCGTTTCAGGTGTAATCAACATTAATGCACCCGATACCAGTTCCATTCAAAACAGCTTCACCGAATTACCTCCAGTCATCGACGCTAACGCACTCATCGCCAATAGTTGCATTTCACGCGGCACAAAGCGACAAGAAAACTCTTTTACTATTACAGGTTCTGGTGCCTTGACTACTAATCGTCCTGGGGTTTTGGTTTCTAACTACATAACTGGTGAGGTGAGAGGTGTCGAAACTACATACCGTCCCTGGAAGAAAGGCGATCCGATTATCGAACCGCAAGGTCTATATCGGCTGAATAATGGGCAGTTGCTATTGAGTCGAGAATGTTCTTAATTTTGGATCAAGTCGAGCTAAAATCATGACGGGAAGAAGCCCATAACTCCTAAATATGTGCTCTATGCAAGATGCACACATGGTTCACACAGATGATAAAAATTACAAGTTTTAACAGTGCCGGTAAACTGACCGCTCTTTTGTGTTTGATAACTCTCTTCCTCACGCCTTGTGTGATTATAAATGCAGGAGAACGTGGTGTATTAATGAAATTTGGCGAAGTACAAAACCAGATATTAGGAGAAGGACTTCACTTAATTATTCCTGTAGTCAATACTGTGAAAAAGTTGAGTATTAGAGTCCAAAAACAGGAAATTTCTGCTGAGGCTTCTTCCAAAGATTTACAAAATGTTTTTGCCGATGTAGCTCTCAATTGGCATATTATTCCCCAGGAAACAAATGTCATTTTTCAGGAAATTGGAGATGAACAAAATGTAGTTATTCGGATTATTAGCCCAGCCGTTGAAGAAGTACTAAAAGCGGTAATAGCAAAGTATACGGCTGAAGAAATTATTACTAAACGAGGAGAAGTCAAAAGTGGAGTAGATGATGCATTGTCTACACGCCTGGGTAGCTATCACGTTGCAGTTGATGATATTTCTTTAGTTCATGTCCATTTTTCAGAACGATTTGGTGAGGCGGTAGAGGCGAAGCAGGTTGCTGAACAAGAAGCAAAACGAGCAGAGTTTATAGCACTGAAAGCCATAAAAGAGGCTGAAGCAAAAGTTAATTTAGCCAAAGGAGAAGCTGAGGCACACAGATTATTACGTGATGGTTTAACTCCAGAAATTCTGCAAAGGCAAGCAATAGAAAAATGGAATGGTAAGCTGCCATTAATTGTAAGTAAGGAGGCTCCAAAATTGTTGAATTTAAGTGAATTTTTAAAATTGGATGAAAATTGATCTTCTTGCTTGCTGATTTGCTCTCCATCAAGAGTTCAGAACCCCGATTTCTTCAATAAATCAGGGTTTTTTCGTCGTAACTCTTCCATACATTGCTATATCTACTACATATACATAGTATGGACGCACAGATGTGCACCTATACTATGAATTCTTTTGTAGAAAGGTGATAAACTAAATTAACTGTTGGAGAATAAAATAGGAGAATCAAGAATCTTCAACTGAATCAATAGCATAATCAACAGGGTATAAAGTGTTGAAGAGATTAGACCTGTGAACAATTCTTTTTTGAGGTTATGCTTTTGAGGTTCTTTTTGAAAAATGTCCTTAGAACCGAATTGCATCAAGAGAATTCCCACAATGTTAGAGAGCCAGTATCCGATAATTGAACAAGGTAGAAGCAATTTTGGGGAAAGTAAACTACATGCATACCCAAACCCATAAGCTATTGGCAGATTGAATAGTAGGTCATTCCACCAACATAGTGGTGATAATAAATATCCCAGTACTACAAAAAATCCACCTCTGAGTTTTTTGAAAATATCTTTTTTGAACTCTACTGGAGTAGACTTTTGTAGTTGCTCTAGTGCTGTGTCTTTTGTTCCATTCAACTCTTGACTAACGTTTTGGACGCTTTCCATAAAAACCCACTATTCCTATCGTCTTAGTGCAGTTTAATATATAAACTAAATTAACGTCTAGTACACGAGTAATGAAATTTTGGCTTTTTGATGCTGAAACTTTTACCACTGGATAGTCTCAGCAAAATCGTAAGAAGCAAAATTGAGTTTAAATCAACCGCAACTTCATGATATCTGAATTTCTGCCAGAGACACATCAGTTAGTTCGCTTCTTGCAGAATCTAGGTTTTTCCTTAAATATCTGAGTGAGATAGAAAAATTTATACACAATTGAGACAATCAAGCTATTTATAGCTCAATAAGTTTCAAAATCAAAATATGTCTTTCTAAATCATAGCACACGAGAATTTACAACACCGATACTACAATAGCCAGAGCCTTATTAGGTTAGGGTAAATGTTGAGTTGCAAAATTTTTATGTTTTTGCATATGGCAAGGGCAGAAATTTGAACTAATAGTAGCTACAATAAAAGTGCTAAGGCATCTTAATCGAACAATGACAGATTTAACTCCAAACAGCACCTTTTTAATAGTAGGAATTATTTTTATAACGATTGCTGTAATAGGGCAATCTAAATTAGCTTTCATTGAAATAAATCCTGGTTGTTTTGGAAGATTTTTAGCTTTATTTATTGGTCTTTTGAGCCTATTATATGCTTTGGGGGTACTCAATTTTTCAACAGTAAACCTGGACTTCTTAAGAACTTCTCTGACAGAGCAAATCAAACAGAGTATAAGTTCAATTAATGACCTTTTGCAAGGTTCGTAATCGGTTAAAAATAAACTTTTCTGTCTGCTCTTAATATTTTGAGGAGGAGATAAAGCACAGCTTTATCGGGGTAAGGTTAAGCTATTTTTATTAGGAGGTACGGGCCAAACGTACCGCTACCACTAACGGAACTCAGCTTTTTTCATAGACTAGTAAACTATGTTTGTTTGGTCAAACTCCGTAACGTACCTACTAGTCCGTCAATGATATAATAGCTAACTAACTATCTCCTTCGCTTTGCCAAAACTGCCGTAAAATCTCTCTAGGCTTTCTATCCCAGGTGTCGATATGCTTGTATATCAAATTATCTTGATTGAGTTTATAGGTTGAATAGCCATTAAAAAGCAACCCAGCTTTCCAGGGAACGCGTAACACTCCCCGCACCGTCCATTTTGCTAAAATCGTGTCTTCGGCTGACTGATAAACTTCATGCACATCAAAGTAAATCTGAGTAAAAAATAGCCGAGCGTGAAATCGTAAAGTCCAAAATATAATGCGATAGTTAAATTTGTATTTGAATGTATTCACCGGGTCTTTAAAATAAATATCCTGTGTATAAATGTCATAAGAAATATCTTTTTCAAAAAGTGTCGGTAAATCTTCTTTTAAAGTATGAATTACCTTTTCCACTGGCAACTTATATTCCACGCGCCTTTTCCCTTAAAAAATCTTTTTTAACAAATTTTCCGCTACTGACCAAATAGAAGGTGTCGTCTTGTGACTCACACCACCTGCATTCAAATCTGACAGAGTAGGAAATAATGCAGACTTAGCATAAGGCCCATTGCGCAAAACTTTAGCAAGGGTATTGTTATTCTCGCGCAAACCTTCGTAAAAAAAGAATACCTCTCCTTGAATGCCAAGTTGACGATTGTATTCAATTGCCTGCACCAGATATTCTGGACTAATGCAATAAGAGCCAAGCTTCATCAGTATTCCTGGTGCTAACTTGGGCAGTGTTGTATCTGTAAACTGCTGGTTTACCAGTTTATCAGCGATCGCCTGATAACTCCTAAAGTCACGGCGATAAATCTGCGGCTGAATCATATCAACGATTCCCCGCTTCAGCCATGCGGGTGAATCTTGCAGATATTCCTGGAATGCCCAATCATAAATATTAGGTGCGATCGCAACTAATAAATTACGATTCACCGCTTTCACCTCTCGGTAGAGACGCGCCAAAAACTCACTGAGAATATCTGCACGCCACTGTAACCATTGTCTATCCTTGTGGTTATGTGGGGGATTGCGATCGAATTTCTGGCGATAGCGGTTGACAGTTACCTCATCATAGCCACCTTCACAGGGTAATGCAGGGAAGCGATCGTCTCCTTGAACACCATCCACATCATAATTCTTTACAACTTCCAGCACCAAGCTCAACAAGAATTCTTGCACCTGTGAGTCGAGTGCATTCAACCACTCAAAGCCGTTTTTCTTCAGTAAGTTACCATTACAATCAAGCGCAGCCCATTCCGGCTTTTTCTGTAAAAGTACACCACCATTCAAATTATAGGAACTGGCAAAACCGTATTCAAACCAAGGAATGACTTTCAACCCGACTCGCCGCGCCTCAACTATCACCTCTTCTAAAGGGTCGCGACCTACAGACATCGGGTCAATTTCGACTCCACATGTCTGCTGCATTGTTTGACTGGGATATAAAGTTACTGCCTTGTTCCAAACAACGGGAAACACCACATTAAATCCCGTTTCGGCAAGCACATCCATCGCCTCAGCAATGCGTTGCTTTGACCTGAGAACCTTACTATCAGTAGTCGTCAGCCATATACCACGGGTTTCTATTATTGCCATTTCTATAAATTTAAATTCTCGGCACTGCACCGTCTAAACATTGACTAGCCGACGATACCGCGCCTGTATTATTGTGTAAATTCCATAAGCAACTAAACCTAGTGCCACAATACCCAAAAGCCATGCTCCGTTAGGCTGTTGCGCTAGCGTCTGTAATACTTCATCTAAACCTTCGGCGGTAGCGGCGTTTGACTGTTTTGCAGCTTCAATTAAAAACCAACCGATAATACAAAATACTATACCCCGTGCCGCTAAACCAAATCTGGAAATCCTCATTACCCATTGGGCTTCTGTGTTGCTTAACTCAGTTAAATTGAGTTCTTTACGAAATTTGCCACTAAAAGCTTGATAAAACTGATAGAAGCCTAGAGCAATTACAAACACCCCCACAGTTCCAACTAACCATTGACCAAAGGGTTGAGAAAGCAAACGTGCTGTCGAATCTTCAGTAGAATCACTACTATTTTTAGCGCTGCCTGTACCCATAACGATTTGCACAGCAGTTAAGGCTAAACTTGCATAAATCAAGCCATTAACTGCGTAACCAATTCGCACTGCCAAACCTTTGACATCATTACCTTTATTTTCTGGGTCTTTAATTGCCTGTACAAAACGCCAGATTACGTATCCAATCAAGCCAATTGCAACTAAAGCCAGCAAAAATTGACCAAATGGCTGGTTAACGATTGTTTGGAGAGCGCCTTGGGTATCAGTTGTTTTACCACCACTGCCAAAAGCCGCCTGTGCTGCCAGTAGTCCAACGATACCGTAAACTACTCCCTTAGAAACATAGCCAAACCGTCCCAGTCGCTCAACCCACAATGAAGCATGGTTTGTCAACTGTTGTGTCATGGTAGTTGAGGAAAATTATTATATCTCCCTTTTAGCAAAATTACCCACGATTCACATCTACCTCAAGACAAATTGTCTAATATTTTTGCAAAAAAGCACTATCGTAATACTGTCTTTCAATAGATGTGAGGCTGCTCAAAATAATATTAAACTTGTTCAGTATTATTATTTAGTGTTTTTTAATGCTGAATTTAGATTAATTATGTCTTTAATAGAAAGTTCTTGTAAACACGAATATATAACTACCAATGGGGTAAAACTACACTACGTTACCCAAGGTGAAGGGCCATTAATGTTGATGTTGCATGGGTTTCCTGAGTTTTGGTACTCTTGGCGGCATCAAATACCAGAATTTGCCCAAGATTTTAAAGTCGTCGCTCTTGACTTGCGTGGCTACAACGATAGTGATAAACCAAATGAGCAATCAGCTTATGTAATGGCTGAATTTATCAAAGATATTGAGGGAGTAATTAAAGGATTAGGATACCAAAAATGTGTATTAGTTGGACATGATTGGGGAGGTGCGATCGCTTGGAATTTTGCATACAGTCACCCCGAAATGTTAGAACAATTAATTATTCTTAACCTTCCTCATCCTGCCAAATTTGCCCAAGGGTTACGCACCCCCCAACAGTTGCTACGTAGTAACTATATATTCCTCTTCCAATTACCGTGGATACCAGAATTACTCTTACAATCTTCAGACTACCAAGCAATTGAAACAGCTTTTAAAGGTACAGCAGTGAACAAGAGTGCTTTCACCAAAGCAGATATTGACGCTTATAAAAATGCCGCTGCAAAACGGGGTGCCCTCACAGCAATGTTGAACTACTACCGCAATATTTTTCAGCAGAGAATGCTAAATCCAAATTGGGGCGTTTTAGAAGTGCCAACATTGATGATTTGGGGAGAAAATGACATTGCACTCGGCAAGGAGCTAACCTACGACACCGCAGCCTATGTCAGGGATTTTCAAATCAAGTACATACCCAATTGTGGTCATTGGGTGCAGCAAGAACAGCCGGAATTGGTTAATCAATATATGCGAGAATTTCTGAGGAATTAAACTAAACCATCAATTAATAAGTATAAATACTTCTCTAACTAGCTATAGGAAGTAGCGCCAGTTTTTACTTTTCAAAAGATTTAATAGTGATTTAAGACTGCCATTTTTTGAGAAATTTTTGGTAAAAATAGCCAAAAAATCGGAATTAATGGCATTTTTGACATCACTTTTATCTGTGTTTCAGATCACAATTAACTTGTCAGAAGATAGATTGTCACAAGAGAGATTGACCTCACGAAGTTTAGTGAGATAATAGAACTGTGAGGGACAGAACGGACGCAACTTGATTATTAAGGGGGAAAATTATGAAACTCCAGCTATTAGCGGCCATTGCCTTAGCAACTCCCCTATTTTTTGCTAGCTCGGTTAGAGCTGAGAATCCACAGGATTTACAAAAGCTGCTTTCAACTGGGGAATGTGTTAAATGCGATCTATCAGGAGCTAACCTCAGTGGCGCTCATTTAATTGGTGCTGACTTGAGAGGATCGCAGCTCCAAGGAGCCAACTTTGTAGGAGCTAACCTCGAAGGTGCTGACTTAACTGGTGCAAACTTGGCGGGTGCTAACCTAACATCTGCTTATGTAACCAATGTGAATTTGAAGCAAGTTAATCTCAACGGAGTAAATTTTACTCGTGCTACAATTCACGATTCTAATGTGTATCAAGCATCAATGAACGATCTAAATCTTACTGATGCGGAAATATTTAACACTGGAATCGGGATTGGTGGAGAAGACGCTGAAATTCCCGATTGGAAATAGACCAACTGAGTACACAGGTTAAAATCAATACAACATAGGTTTTGGCGGGTTTTAAATCAAATAAACTAGTTTTTTGCGAGAATTATCCTTAAAACCTGCCTCTACAAAAATATTAAAATAAATGAAACCCCTCTGCGCTGGAATCACTTTACTATGGTAAAAGCAGAGGGGGTTTCTTATGGCTATTGTGGCCGATATCTACACAAAAAGTGCAATCAAAATCTGAAAAGCTTTGTTATTTCCTATTAGAAAACTTTACTTTGTGAAAGACTCGAAACGCGGATATATTCAAGATGATCCCTAGTATGACCTTTAGTATCCGTGGTGGAATAATACCGACAAGCATTCCTCCGATTATGGCTCCAATCACCGAGCCAACTCCCATAGGCGTTATAGTATTGCCCAAGAGTGTACGATCTGCAAATGCACCTCGATTAGCATATTTGATAACCCCTACCAGTACAGTTGGTAAGCTAACGATAAGACTGGCTGTACCTGCTGTTTTAATATCTGCGCCAAAAGCAAAAACAAGTGTTGGGATAATCACTTCACCCCCTGCAACCCCAAGTAAACTGCTTACCAGCCCAATTGCTAGACCAAATAAAATACCTGCTGGAATACGCCAACTTAAAGCAGGCGGTAAAAGAGCTGGTATTTGTTGAGGTAGAAAACCCTCGACTATTAGGGCAATACCAATCACTACTAATAACATTAAGATGATGCGCTCAAGCTGTTCGTTTGAGAGCCTTCCTGCGATCGCTGCCCCGAAAAAGGCTGTGATAACCGCTCCAGTTATCAAGGAGAAAACCACAGGAAGTAATGGAATAACTTGACTCAAAGAAAGTGTACTGCCCCGGATTATCAGAGAAGCAACGATCGTAATCAAGCTGACAGCTAGATTCAAAGGTACAGCCTGCCGCACTGAATAGTTCAATGTCCCAGCCAGGACTGGCAGTCGAAACTCTGCACCCCCTAAGCCAATCAGCCCGCCTAATACCCCAATTGGCACGGCGTAGAGAAAGGATAATTGGAAACGACGAACTTGCAAGCTTGTAGTTGTAGGCTTTAGTGCAGACGAATTATTCTTTTTCATTAATTTCCTACTTAGATGCTTTTCTCGTTAAAGCTATATATATCAGGATTTACTAAGAAAAAAGAGGGTTAGATAGGCGGCTAGGGCCTAATTAAACATTTAACTATGCAGGTAATTTGCTAGCTTCAATTATCGTTGGTTTAGTAGGTTAATTTATTGCACACAAGGCGAGATTTTTGGTGTGTTTCCCGTGTTAATAGTAGTTTATTTGACTCAATGTACGGAACACTTGAATGTTACTCAAGGGATGCTCAACACTACCATTGTTGTTTGTGCTGGTTAGAATGTTGGTTTTTGATTTTAGCAGCGATACCTGCGGCGGGCTATGCCTACGCAGTTGTAGCTTTAGCAGTTTTTTGGTTCTGTGTACCTGAAACAAAAACAGGAGTTAATAGAAAAGCATCACATCAAAAGCATCTAGCAAAATCATGATTGTTTTCAGATACATCATCATAGGGCTGACTTATATAGGTTTGGGTTTAGGATATCTTCCTGGTTTGCGGATGAACCGAGCCAGTATTGCTTTAGTTGGTGCAGCTTTGCTGATGGCATTTGGGGTATTAGACCTCAAAGAAGCATGGCAAGCGATAGACTATAAAACGCTGATTTTCCTGTTTGGCATGATGATAATCAGTACAAACTTAGCTTACGCTGGTTTTTTCCAACTAAGCCTTGATACAGTTACACACTTTACCCGCAGCCCTTTGGGTTTGCTGATTGTTTTAACTTTCGGCAGTGGAATTCTCTCCGCTTTTTTTCTGAACGATACCATCGCTCTAATTTTGACTCCTTTGGTTCTTGGTTTAACCCAAACTTTGAACCTCAATCCTATTCCTTACTTACTTGCTTTGGCGGGAGCAACTAATCTGGGTTCAGTAGCTACCTTAAGTGGCAATCCGCAAAATATCTTGATTGGTTCGTTCTCTGGTATCAGCTATCTTGATTTTGCGAAAGCATTGACTCCTATCGCATTAGTAAGTTTGTCGATCCAAATTGCGTTATTGTGGTGGCTTTATCCTGATGTTCGTTCTACTAAATCTTGTCCGAGTGTAACCCCAGTGCGTTACCGCATCTTTAAACCGTTACTTACTAAAAGCCTATTGATAACAGGAGGACTATTAATTGCATTCTTAGTTGGAATACCCACAGCCCAAGCAACATTCATAGCTGCCAGTTTACTGTTCATTACTAGACGAATTAAACCGCAACGAGTTTTAAATAAAGTAGATTGGGATTTATTGGTGATGTTTTCTGGACTATTTATTGTTACCGCTGGAGTAGAAAAATTAGAAATATTGGATTTATTTAGCGGTTTAGTTTATAACCCCCTGAGCATATTAGGAATTACTGTTCTGCTTTCAAATTTAGTTTCTAATGTTCCAGCAGTATTGTTACTACAACATTTACTTCCTCATCCAGATACAAAAACCTGGTTACTATTAGCAGCAGGATCTACCTTAGCTGGTAATCTAACTTTGTTAGGTTCAGTTGCTAATTTAATTGTTGCTGAGGCTGTTGCAAAACTTGGTTATCAGTTATCATTCTGGGAGCATTTACGTTTTGGTCTACCACTAACTATCTTGACTCTTATCCTGACTTATTTTTGGATTTAGTCATTTGTTATTTGTCATTGGTCATTTGTCATTTGTCAACGGTATGCTGAACGAACATGGTTAGAGTATTCTGACTTATGAATTATGAATTCTGACTCCTGTTTTATTTTTCGATATTCAGGTGATAACTAAAAAATAAGGGTATTAGTAACTTGTTAAGTTGCCAATACCCTCACGTAGATAAACTAACTTTTTACAGTAGCGTATAAGTCTAAGTCAATGCCTGAGCAACTACTGCCGAAAGTGACTCATTCGCTGCTTGCTTCAACAATTCGGCTTTATCGGTCTGTTCCCAAGGCAAATCTAAATCAGCACGCCCAAAATGACCGTAAGCCGCGACGTCCTGATAAAAACGTCCGCCTCGTTCACTTGGTAAGTTCCGTAAGTTGAAGGTATGGATAATCCCTGCTGGACGCAGTTCAAAGTGCTTGTTGATTAATTCCAGTAAGGTTTCTTCATCCACTTTGCCAGTGCCAAAGGTATCCACTAAGATACTTGTTGGTCGTGCTACACCGATAGCATAAGATAGCTGGATTTCAACTTTTTCTGCCAAACCAGCGGCAACAATATTTTTCGCTACATAGCGAGCCGCATAAGCAGCAGAACGGTCTACTTTCGTGGGGTCTTTGCCAGAAAAAGCGCCGCCACCATGCCGTGAATAGCCACCGTAGGTATCAACGATTATTTTCCGTCCTGTCAGACCAGAGTCTCCTTGAGGGCCACCAACGACAAATTTGCCAGTGGGGTTGACTAAAAAACGTGTTTCCTGATTGGGTTTAACGTCAATGTCGCCAAAAACAGGTTCAACCACTGCTGACCAGAGGTCTTGTTTAATTTTGGCTTGTACCGCCGCCTCATCCGTAATTTCCCCAATACTGGCTGTATGCTGGGTGGAAATTAGAATCGTGTCAATACCTACTGGGCGTCCATCTTCGTAGACTACGGTTACTTGGGTTTTACCGTCAGGACGCAGGTATGACAATTCACCTGTTTTACGGACTGCTGCCAATCGGCGAGCAATGCGGTGGGCGAGACTGATGGGTAAAGGCATCAGTTCTGGTGTTTCATTGCTGGCAAAACCAAACATTATACCTTGATCGCCCGCGCCAATTTTGTCAAATTGTTCATCACTATCTTGTTCGCGGGTTTCTTGGGCGGTGTTAACGCCTTGGGCAATATCGGGTGACTGTTCGTCTATAGCCAGTAGAACGCTAGTGCTGTTAGCAGAAAAGCCATTGTCAGCATTGGTATAACCAATTTCGGCAATTTTTTTCCGGGCGAGATTGACGAAATTTACATTAGCTTTGGTGGTTATTTCACCAGTAATTAGCACCAAACCAGTATTAACTACGACTTCAGCGGCGACACGACTGCTCGGATCTTGTGTCAATAGGGCATCCAGAATAGTATCAGAAATCTGATCACAGATTTTATCTGGATGACCTTCGGTGACTGACTCAGAGGTAAATAGATATCGACGAGACAAAGGAAGTTCCTCCATCGAGAGTTTTTTCGTTAACCAAATGTGAGTATTTAGTTTAACTACTAATTTCTGAAATCATAACAATATTTATACTTCAGTCGTTAGTATCTTCTTGATATTGATAAAAACCACTAACTATAAGGTAAATATGCGTAAGTAAGATAAATGTATGCTAGTTATTTTGTAGTTAAAATGTATTTAATAACACAAAAAAAGGGGGTACCCGGAAGCGCCCCCATAAGCTTTGACACAAACACTGCTGCTTTAAACCTGAATCGCTAACTTTGCTTCCGTAGCTGTCAACCGCTCATAAGCAGCACGCATCTTCAAACCTGTAAGCACTTGGAAGAAGCCAGTTCCATTATTGGAACCTGGATACTCGCGGTGCTGGAGTAACAAGTGAGTCAATTCACCCTGATATTTTGTGGATGTATTGCTGAGATGGGTTTCGATATAAATGACTTCTTCCAAGTTGTCAAATTGACCATCCACCTCTAGTACAGAGACATAGCGGCCGTAGTAAACATCTGAACCGTAGTACAGTTGCATACCAGGATAAGAACAGGTCAGCTTGCGTCCACAGGGAGTCCAATTGATTGTTGATCCTTCATCAAATAGGTAGGTTGGATCAAAGCCTTCCTTACCTTCCCGCTGAAGCATACGTACCCGTAGGACTCTGCGCTCGGTGTCGTTTTTGATCAAGTTTGTGGGCAATACCTGGAGAACCACATCAGCAAATTCTCTTTGTGGTTCAATAAATTTATCAAAGTCAGGTTTGCGGGAATTGATTTGCGCTAACACATCTTCGTAGCGATGACCGCGTTCAGCCATATCTCGCTGGATTTTCCAGGCAATTTTGACCTCATCGCTAATGTCAAAATAAACACTGAAGTCGATTAGCGATCGCACCCGCTCATCATATAAAGGATGCAGCCCTTCAACAACTATAATATGATTCGGCTCTATCCGCTCTGGCGGATCGATCAAGCCAGTTTCGTGGTTGTAAATCGGCTTATCAATCGCTTGACCACTTTTGAGCGCTTTAATTTGCTCATACATTAGGTCAAAATTGTTCGCCCTGGGGTCTAGTGCCGTTATCCCTGTTTCTTTGCGCTGTTTGCGATCCAAGGAGTGATAGTCATCCAAGCAGATGACTGTCATTAAATCTTCACCAAACAAATCGATCAAACGACGCAAAAACGTAGATTTACCGCAACCAGAGTCTCCGGCTACTCCAATCAGTACCACGCGTTCCGGCTTACTTGTCATAAATCTCCTCTAAA
>NZ_JAVRCI010000124.1:0-15596 GCF_034530835.1 Nostoc sp. DedQUE12b
TTCATTTGTAATTCTTCCTCATCCTCTGGCAATGCTTCTCGTTGCAGCGTGCTATTGTCCAGAGATTTCATTTGCAATTCTTCCTCATCCTCTGGCAATGCTTCTCGTTGCACTAAAGGCGTGATGGAATTCGCTAGAGGTTTCATCTGCAATTCTTCTGACTCTGGCAATGCAACTCGATGAATAGACTGGCGATTTACAGGTTGCGCCATTCTTTGCATTACCTGCTGTGCTACGCTATCAGCTTCCTGTTCGTATTTGTCTCCAGGCTGGCTAATTGAGAGTTTTGCTTGGGTACGCAGTGGTATGCGACTGATATCGTGAGTAAGTGGTTTATGGAATGGTTGTATTTCAGGAACTGCTTGGCGTGAAATTGCCGACGACTCCAAACCAAAGCCGCGTATCGGTTGTTTCAGGGATGGAATTGAGAAGCCTGTACTAGTTTTTTTCTGCCGGCTGATGTGTTCTCTCATTTTCTTCTCCAGATGCCCAAGCAGTAGCTAGATAAATATTTTGCTGTTACTAACATCTAGAGTACTGCGATCGCACTCACAACACAATTTATCGAAAGTATAAATTTTCTGTAACTCAATTTTATGGTATCGGGCGATGCCTGCGGCGGGCTGCGCCTACGCACTACGCCGACCGCAGAATGATAATGGTGGCGCATTGGATTCTAGGGGCGCAAGGTCTTGCGCCCTTACAATCCCCCAATTTGGCGGATAAATACTTGGGTGATAAATCTATGAATCGTTGAAAATTGCCAATCCTGGGGAATCTGACATAATTTATCAATAGGTAATGCTCATCCGCGTTGTCTAGGCGCGGATTCAATACGGTTCGGTTAAAGGGTAAAGGGTAAAGGTTTTGAATACATCCTTTCCCCTTTACCCGCAAACCCATTCCCCAGATCATAAGGAAAGTGAAAAATGCTTATCCGAACCGTATTGGGCGCGGATGAGCATCTTGTCCATCACAACAAACTAAGGTTAGATGTAGCTGTAGTTTTTGCCTGGTAAGCCTTTTTGACACCAACCCAGTTACTAGCAATTGGCATTCGCCAACCGGTTCCAAAGGCGCGATCGGTGATTTTTAAGCCGGGGGGTGCTTGTCGCCGTTTAAATTCAGCCCGCGCCACCATTTGAATTACTCTGTCTACAATCACCGCATCGTGACCGGCTGCAACAATTTGCGCTGCTGATTGGTGGTTGTGAATCAGGCGTTGCAAAATATCGTCCAAAACTTCGTAAGGCGGTAGAGAGTCTTGATCAACTTGGCCTGGTTTTAGTTCGGCGCTGGGTGCTTTAGTCAAGACGTTTTGCGGGATGATTTCATTATTGCGATTTAACCAATGGCAAAGTGAATACACACGGGTTTTAGGAACATCTGCAATCACTGCTAACCCGCCATTCATATCGCCGTAGAGAGTACAGTAACCAACTGCCATTTCTGACTTGTTACCAGTAGATAAAAGCAGATAGCCAAATTTATTAGCGATCGCCATTAATAAATTACCGCGAATCCGAGATTGTATATTTTCCTCAGCCAGTCCAAACTCAGTACCCGCAAACAATTCACCTAAAGTTTGATCGAAGCCTTGCATTAACTCGCCAATTGGTAAAAGATGAGTTTTAATCCCCAAATTTTCGGCTAATGCCACAGCATCACTAATCGAATGCTCAGAACTGTAAGGGGAAGGCATGAGAACACCGAGGACATTTTCTTTACCAAATGCAGCAGTTGCGATCGCAGCTACTATGGCAGAGTCAATCCCACCGCTTAAACCCAACACTACTTTAGAAAAACGACACTTACGAGCGTAATCTCGCACTCCTAAAACCAAAGCTTGCCAAATTTCTTCATCTTCTGATTGATATCCAGGTTCTACAGAACCTAATTGAAAATCCCGTTGCGCTTCGTCAAATTCAACAACTACTAAATCGGTATCAAAACCACGGGCACGACACATAACTTCACCTTGACGATTCAAGGCAAAACTCCGCCCATCAAAAATTAGGTCATCATTTCCGCCAACCTGATTAGCATAAATCATTGGTTGTTGAAAACGTATTGCACTATGCCTGAGCATAGTTTCACGAAACTGCTGTTTACCAACTGTGTAGGGCGAAGCAGACAAATTTACAATCAAATCTACACCCAAAATCGCTAAATCAGCAATCGGATTTACTGTATAACTACGTTTGCCCCAGAATTCCTCATCATTCCATAAATCTTCACAAATAGTTACGCCAATATCGATATTATCTAAAGTGAAATAATTAGCTTGCAAGCCTGGTTCAAAATAGCGGCGTTCATCAAATACATCGTAAGTAGGCAAAAGTCGCTTGTGAAAAACTTGTTGAACCTTGCTATTTTCTAACAAAGCCATACTGTTAAATAAAGTTTTACCGCCACTAATATGTGCTTTGATATTCGGTTCAACAGTTCCTACCAACACAGCTAAATTTGGTGGTAAATCCTCAGCCAAGTTTTGTAAAGTGATGCCCATCGCTTCCACAAAACTAGGATTTAGTAATAAATCTCTTGGTGGATAGCCACACAAAGAAAGTTCTGGTGTCAGCAACAAACGTACACCGCTAGATGCTGCTCGTTGTGCCGCCTCCAGGATTTTTTGGGCATTTAAAAGCAAATCACCAATAGTAGGATTAATTTGAGCGATCGCAATTTTCATATTATTTGTCATTTGTCATTGGTCATTTGTCATTTGTTAAGAGTCATAAGTTATACCAAGTTGCCAAAGTTAGTATTCTTTAGCGTCTAAGCTCTGCTGGACTAGCTTTCAAGCAAATAATACTATCTATCACAACTTGGTATTACTCTGGACTTAGGTGATTTCTGATGAAAAAAATACCGATGTTGACGAGTTTCGACAACTCTTGGAGACGCTACACGTAGCTTGCTTCCCCGCAGGGGTACGCTCAACTCTCAACTACTCAGTTGGTTGAGCGAACTTGTACTGAGCGAAGTCGAAGTAGTCGAAACCAACGGCTATGGTAATTTTATTACTAGAATTCACCTTAAGACTTTTAACTCTGGACTTTGGGTAGACATTGGTTAAATAAACACCAAAGGTTTATCTTTTAAGGGAGCAAAAGCTTCAGCGTCAAACTTATACAAACTAGCTGGACGACCAGCACCTCGTGATACCTTAATTCCGGTATCGCATAAAAAACCTAACTTCAGTAGACGCGCTCGAAAATTAGAATAATCGGAAAAGTTATCACCTAAAACTGTGGCGTATAACTGATATAAATCATTCAAGGTGAACATTTCTGGCAAGACTTCAAAAGCCACTGGGCTATACTCTAATTTATTTCGTAATCGCCTGTGTCCATAAGCCAGAATTTCGTTATGGTCAAAAGCTAATTGCGGCACTTGTTTTACCGGATACCAAGCTATGCCAGTCATGCGATCGGCAATCAATTCGGCTTCCTCAAATCGCACTAGGGCAAAGTAACTAACTGATAAATAACGCACACCATAACTATCAGTTGCTTCCCGTGGATCGCGATTCGGCCCGCCAAATGTATACAGCTGTTCTAAATAGAGATTGTTAACCTTAATTTTCTCCGCCATAATGCGATAGGCGGCATCTTCTAAAGACTCTCCTGGACGTACCAAAGTACCGGGAAGACTCCAATGATTTAAAAATGGTTCTTGCTGTCGCATTACGAGTAGAACTAACAGCCGATTTTGTACAGTATCTACAGAAAAAATTACATTATCAACACCAACCTTGAAATCGGCCAAAGGTTGTTGGTTTAACGGAGTTGGTATCTTTTTTGTTGAACGTCCTGGCATTCGTACAAATGCTCTTGATTAATATAGGCAACTACAGGGGCTGTGAGGGCTTGGGGATCTCTATGTTCACGGTACGCTGTTGAGGAAACATCTAGACCGGTTAGACTAGCGATCGCAATTTTCCCTCCCAGCTTTTGCACTACCTCTGAACTAGATTCATCTATTACATATCCGGGTCGCGGTACAATCAGTAGTTGCACTTCCTGTAACAAATCTTCAATGCGATACCAACGTGGTAGCTGACTCAGTAAATCTGAACCAATAATCATCGTCAATTGGGCGTCTTCACCCCAAGTAAGCTTGGCTTTTTCCACTGTTTCCAGCGTTCTGAAGCTACTCAATTCTTGTTCCAAAGCAATATTGTGCCGTGGCGTGTCTATATCCGCAATCAACAATCGCAACATTGCCGCCCGATGTTCTAAGGGTGTTTGATGGGACTTAAATGGATTATCTGCTGCCCAAACCGCTACCCAATCATAACGCTCAGATAACCAACTCAGAATTTTTTGATGTCCCGCAGTTGGTGGATCGGCACTAGTACCAAACAAAGCAATTTTCATCATCTTACTTTGCATCCTTCTCTACGAGACGCTGCGCGATTGCTGTTCGCTTCTTAGCTTCCTCTGTCAACTGTTGCAGTGCGGCAGAAATTTCCACCTGCACCCCTACAGGACGATCCAAACGCCGTATTTCTTGTGGCAAACTCGCAACTGAGACAGCAGTACGCTGACGAATTGTTGCCAACGATTCCAAAGGCTGCACCCGTTCACCTTGTTGGACTACTAACTGCAACAAAGGTTCTTCTTCTAAAGCAATTTCACCTAAGAGTCCCAACCTGTCTGCTTTTACCTTACCTCCCGTAAATGAACGAAAAATTTGCTTACGCCCTGGATAAGTAACTTTACCACTAGACTGCTTCATCACAGGGATGCCATCAATGTCTACAAGTTTATAAACTCCATTGACAGGCGAACCTGTAACTAGTCGCGTTCCCAACCCGTAACCATCAATTTCGGCCCCAGCAGCTTTTAATCTAGCAATTTCCCACTCATCCAAATCACCACTAGCAAAAATTGGCACACCGGGAAGGAGCGATCGCACCTGTTTTGATAAGGTAACTAAATCTCCTGAGTCCAATCTCACTCCTGTTAGTTGCATTTCCCCAGAATTTACTTTTTCGGCCAAGCGCCCAGCAGCAGCAATGGTATCGTAAGTATCAATCAGCAATGGCGCACCCGGAAAATAGCGATGAAATGCACTAAAAGCTTGTTCTTCAGTGCCTTCTATTGCTGACAATGCCATCACCAAGGCGTGTGCCATCGTACCACTTGGCTGTTGTCCCAGTTGTAGCGCTGCTAACACATTGGAAGTGGAATCTAACCCACCCGCCAACGCCGCCCGTGCTGCCCACAAAGACCCCTGCGGACTAAATGCCCGTCTGGTGCCAAATTCTAAAAGTGTTGCTGATTCTCCCGCTACATCCCGCAACCGGGCTGCTTTTGTGGCAATCAAAGTCTGGTAATTAATCGTATTCAGGAGGTAAGTTTCCACTAGTTGCGCTTGCCAAAGTGGTGCTTCCACCCGCAACAGTGGTTGATTGGCAAACACAGCAGTCCCTTCTGGTACTGCCCAAACATCGCCCGTAAACTTTCCCTCAGCTAAAAGTGACCAAAAGCGATCGCCTGCGTGAGCAAAAATTCCCGTTGCTTGTAATGCCGCAATTTGCGCGGAACTAAAGCGGATTTTGGCTAAATATTCTAATGCCTGTGTCAGCCCCATTGCAATTAAATAACCAAAACCCTCTGGCAACCGTCTGACGGACAATTCAAAGCTTGCCCGTCGTTGTTCTATACCAACGCCAGTGTAACAAGCTGCCATCGTCAACTGGTAAAGGTCGGTCAGCAAGCTGTAGTCATCGGCAGAAAGGTTCAGTTCCTGGTTCTGCTGGCTTTGCTGTTTATATACATAGTCCAAATCTGGCAAAGTTGTCATGCAAGAGCTTCCTTACAAGATGCTTCTTTTATTTATGGTAATATTTACCATAAATAATGTCAACTCCTGACAAGTATATTGTCTGAGATTGCCGTATACCAGTAGATTTATCGGTAGCTTAATCTTAACTTCATCAAAAACTTAATATTTTTTAATAGTAATAACTAGCAATAATGTTGATTAGATCGGGTGGCTAATAAAGGAAAATAATATCCTGTCAGATAAAGTTTGTTTTGCTTCGCTCTTTTCCAAAATCGGTTGAAAAAACAACTATGTTACAATTAAAATCAAAGAGAAAAGTTTGATTTTTTGACAAGCTAAAGTATTGCGAAGTTATCTAAATAAACATTGCATATATTCTCAATATATTGAGAATATGAGCAAGCTTTGAGTATTAGGATTAGAGTATAAGCATCACCATTAAAGCGACTCAAAAAGAAGGAGTCCAATATTATGGATATTTCCAAAATCATTGCGAACATAACCCAGTATATTTCTGAAGCTGCAATGCGGATTTTTGGTCCTACGGATGATGCTTATCCTGCTGTTGGCATACAACCTTTTACAGGTGAGCCTTACGATGAAGATACAGATGATAATTGGTAGGTGCCGATACGGCATTGATAAATAGGAGTCAAAATTCAGAATTCAAACGAGGGCAATTACTGGGGAGTTTAGGCAAACCATATATAGCTGAGTGCTGAGTGCTGAGTGCTGAGTGCTGAGTGTTGAGTGCTGAGTGCTGAGTAAAAATCCAGTTTTTTCAAGACTTTGAGCAATCAACACTGTCCTAATCTGCGTGACTACGGCTATAATTGAAAACCACGAAATTGTAGATTGAGCTTCGTAATTAAACCCCTTTATTTAAAAGTAGTGGCGTATTAGAATACGTCACTATCCAATTCCTTCTGCATTCTGGCTCCTGATGAATAGATAGGTTGCAACAATCATATAATTATTTAGGCCTTGTGTGGGCACGGTTGCTTCTATCTCAATTAATTCACCATCAATTAGTTCATAGCGATCGCACTCACTGTAATGGTTAATAAATTCATCAACGGTTAGGAATTTTGGGGCTGATTGAACCATTGTGATTATTCCCAAGAATCGTAGAGTGTGTGTAAGTTTTAATATAATTCAACCCACTAAGATAAAGGCGTGAGTTTTTTCTCACGCCTTTTTATTTAAACTTTTTGATCGCCGATTGCTAAGAGTTCCAGAATCGCTCCATTTGTCCAGCCGAAACCAACTTCGTTAGAACTATATCCAAAGGAGATTTCGTCGGAAACGTTGGCAGAACAGCGTTCAACATCATATTTCTCAACTAGGGTATTGTGACGCTCGAATTCTTTAACTACCATAGCCAGGAATTTATTGGCAATGCGATCGCCTTCTGTATGATACCCATAGCGGTGAAGTCCCTGGACAGCAACTAATGTCAATGGTGCCCAGCCAAAGGGAGCATCCCACTGGTTGCCGGTGACACGAGTACTGGTAAAAATTCCGCCTGGGGCTTCAAATAAAGAGAGATTTTCTACGACACGCTTGGCTTGGGTTGGAGAAGCAATTCCCAGCCACAGGGGATAGAACGTGGTAGCAAATTCGTAGCGGCGGCGTTCTCCACCCTGGAAATGATAGTCGAAATACAGTCCCTGTTCTTCATCCCAGAGACACTTATCGATGCGATCGCGGCGGATATTCGCACGATCGCGCCATTGCCGTTCTAGTTCTTCATTCCCAAAAATATTGTGGATTTGTCCCAAGTCTTGTTCTACTTGATACAGCAAACTATTGAGGCACACAGGAGCATAGTGGAGGATATCAGCACTGAAAGGGCCAAATCGATTGGTGATATCAAAACCAGACTCGCGCATGGTGCGATCGCCTTTGTAAAATAAGTGCGTCAGTTCGTCTTTTTCTCGGTTGTAGTAAAGACTAACGTCATAATCCTCAACCTCATAGGTTTGGTAATATTCCTTGACGCGATCGTAGTGGCTTTTTCCCTCTTCATCCCGCTCGGAAAACAAAACTTCTGGCGCTGGGCCTTCCCCAAAGGCATAGAATCTAGACAAGCCTGTTGCAGGATTCAGGTGAGGCGGTACTACCCAGTAATAATAAAACTGTTCTAGGATCGGTATGGTTAACTTTAACCACTCTTCATCCTGGGTGTGCTGGAATAGCGCCAAAACCATCATACTGAGGACAGGGGGCTGCGATCGCGACAGCATATAAGTCCGGTTGGCATTGAGGATCGTGCCGTAATGTCGCACTTGGTACAATAACTGATCTACTTGGCTTTGCGCTAGCTCCAATTCTCCATCGTGCAAAAGTCCTAGTAATATAAAGTAGCTGTCCCAGCCATACATTTCGTTGAAACGGCCACCTGGTACGAGATAAGGCCCTGGTAGGTATAGTAACCCATGCTCTTTAATTGCCTCCGCTTCAGTTGGCAAAGTGCGAATTTGCAGCCGTTGCATATCTTTGGAAGATAGCGATCGCTCTAACACAGTCTGAATGTTGGGACAATCTTCTGAGGGTGAAATGTAGACTATCCAAGGAGTGTCGCTTTTGTGGTCTAGTTTGGTATCCTTTGCAGATTGTAATAAGTGTTCGTGCGATCGCGTTAAGGTTTTCCAGGTTTTTTTGATGTGGAGGCGCACAGCGTCTATCTGCGCGGTGGTCAGTGCTAGGGTCATAATTCTGAATTGTTTTTTCAACGCAAAAAAGAGGCAGCGCGGTCTTCTCCCAAAGGGAGAGGCTAGCGCCAAGGGGGTTTCCCCCATCAGCGACTGCCGTCGCAAAGGGAAGCGCAGAGGAACGCTGAGGTTTTATAAGGTTCTCTCTGCGTGGGATTGATTTTTGTTTTTACTCGATAGTGCTAATTAAGAGGGCAACTGGGAAATGGGTGAGGGCTGTTGCGATTGATAGGGTTTCTGTAGCTTGTAAGGGTTGCTGAGTTAGGACGTTTTTCCAGGTGGAGGAAGTTCCGGGGGGTAGTTGCAGGTGTGTATCTCGCCAAACTGATTCGCCCAAGGGGTTTTCTCCTGGCTGGATGAGGCTGGTTAAAAAGCGGGGTGCGATCGCGATCGCTGTTTGATTTCCCTCGCGCCGTGCAAAGGCGATAATGTGATTGGCGTAGGTTCCTTGAACTTCTAACGGTAAATAATCGCCGTCCTGGAATAATGAGACATAGTTTGTTCTGGCTTGGAGTAATTGAGCCGTTAAAAACAGTTTGATTCTACCGTCTGTTTTGTCGTTTAGTAACTCCTGAATCAGTCCGAGAATGTCTGTTTTTACCTGTTCACGGATGGCGCTTAAGTAAGTACGTCGCTGTTCAAAATCCACGGGACGACGATTGTCTGGATCAACTAGACTTAGTTCCCAAAGTTCTGTTCCTTGGTATACATCTGGTACGCCAGGGGCGGTAATCTTCAGTAGAGTTTGGGAAAGGGAATTGAAGATACCATACTCTGCAATTCGCCCTTGAAAGGGACGAAAGGCTTCTAGAAATTCCCCGGAGAGGGAAGGATCGAGTACTTTCTCAATAAAGGAGGTACAAGCTTCTTCATACTCGCTATCAGGTCGTAACCAGGCTGTATGCACCTTTGCTTCTCGGATTGCCTTTATTATATAATCCTTCACTCGTTCTACAAAGGATGCATGTTCATGTTCGGCAAAAGGAAACGCCCCTACTAAGGTTTGATAGAGAAAATACTCATCGTTGCGATCGGGTATAGCGAAGCCGTGGCGATCGCTACGATGTCCTCGATTAATCGCACTCCAGGTATTTACCTGCTGATCCCATTCATCGGGAATTTCTGAGAGGACATTCAATCTGGCCCGCACATCTTCGCCGCGCTTGGTGTCGTGGGTGGCTGTGGTGTTCATTGTGTGAGGCCAGGTTTCTTGATGCTGTTTGTTAAAGGCATGAAATTTTGCTAGGTCGATGCCAAAATGACCAGGATTTCCCCCGACTTCATTCAGTGACAGCAACCGATTGTAAACATATAATGTGGTGTCTTCTACGCCTTTGGCCATTAACGGCCCACTGTATTGCTGCATCCGTAAGACAAAATATATCCACTGTTCGCGTTCTGTTTGAGTCAGAGAATTATCAAACTCTAACAGCATTAACTTTTCAATAAAGGTCAGTTCGTTCTGCAATAGGGGCGTTTGTTCTTTGGCTTGATCAATTACTTCTTGAATGGTAGCGCGATCGCTTTCTCCAATTCCATCAGGCGTAATGTAGGTGCGGTAAATCGGGAACAGTGTCAAAACTTCGGCGATCGCTCTTTTTAATCCATTCAGTGTAAAATCATTGCCATAGCGATATTTGCTGGAAACGTTCTTTAACAAAAGTGCCAAATTGTCAATATCACCTGCTAAATTCTTTTCCAAAATCAGGTGTTTTTTATCCTTGACTACCGAGGCATAATCTACTCTGGAACTAATAAAGTTCTGGTAAACTTTCTCGAAGGATGATTCATTTTCTGTTTGACAAAATACGCCATTTACATAGTTGAGAAAGTCATATCCAGACGTTCCTTCAATTCCCCAGTTTTCCGGCAATTCTTCGGTGAGTTCTAAAATCTTCTCGACGGTGATATAAACATCTCCCATCTTTTCCCGCAGCCTTTCTATATACTGGATTGGGTTATAAAGTCCATCAATATGGTCAATCCTTAAACCTGTAAATTTGCCTTCTTCAACCAGTTTCTGAATTAGGCTGTGGGTATTATTAAAAACCCGCACTTCTTCAACTTTAACGGAAATCAGTTCATTGACAGTAAAGAAACGGCGGTAGTTCATTTCCTCCGCGCCAACTTTCCAGAAGGCAAGGCGGTAAAATTGCTCATTCAGTAATTCATCTAGGAGATTAAAACTTTCTGAATTACCTGGTTCTCCATTAAAAGTTTTGATATTCTCGTCAATGAATTCGCGGATGGTGTCGTTTGTGGTGTAGAGTTCCCAAAGCAATCCTTTAATAAATGCAATTTGGTCTTGTCGCTGTTTTCCTGCAACTTCTGAGGGCACACTTTTGAGAATGTAGAGAATCCCCAATAGCTTAATAAAATCGGGATGATTGCGTCCCAGTGTACGGGTGAGTTTACCTAAATTATGGGTGATAAATTTTGTGTAAGATTCTAACCGCAGTGGCAGTTTTAAGCTGTAATAATTGACGGTTAAACCGTTTTGTTCGTATTGCAGTTGAATGTGTCCGTTTTCTAGGGATGTACCATAGAAATCTCCTAAGAGAGGAGCGAGAATTCGCGCTTGGCGATCGCCAAAGGGAGCATTCCAAGAAAGATCGAAGTAGTCGGTATAGCTGGAATCTGGGCCGTGTTCCAATACGTCCATCAAGTAATCGTTTTCGCTGCTATAGGCCATGTGGTTGGGCACAATATCTTGTAACCAGCCCATACCAAGGGATTGGATTTCACTAACTAATTCATCAAATGATTCATTAGTTCCCAGTTCTGGGTTAAGTTGAGTGGCATCTACTATATCGTAGCCGTGTGTACTCCCGGATCGTGCTTTGAAAATGGGGGAAGCATATAAATCGGAAATACCTAAATCTGCTAAATAAGCTGCGATCGCTTTGGCGTTGTCAAAGCCAAACTGAGGTGTAAATTGGATTCGATAAGTGGCGGTAGGAATTCGCATATTTTTTTAGTAGGGAGTGGGGAATAAGGGGGATGTAGCTTTAGCTTCCCGCAGGGTGGAAGATGAGGTTTTGAGGGTAAACGCTGAACATTTTAGAGGATGTTTGAAAAGTTCTCTTTTCGGTAGTAAAAGGGTATTACCCCCCTTAATCCCCCCTTGTAAAGGGGGGAAACAAGAAATCTAGTTCCCTCCCCTTTACAAGGGGAGGGTTAGGGTGGGGTAAATTTTCAGGGAGATGAATAAGTGCCTTTAAGCCTTTATGTTTGAACCTTAAGCCTTTATGCTCAAACCTTAAGCCTTTATGCTCAAACCTTAAGCCTTTATGCTCAAACATTAAGCCTTTATGCTCAAACATTAAGCCTTTATGCTCGAACGTTGAAGTTATAAGGCTGAAAGTTTAAGTTCTAACTCTCCCCCTCATGCTTTTTCATAGAGTACTAAACTAGTAGGTTGCAATTTCACTTCTTCGCCCACAGACAAATGTTCAGCAGCTTCAGAACCATGCCCAGACCATGAGGTATCAGCAGAGTCCAACAATTTATTCGCATTTTGCTCAAACGGCAGAGTCACTGTCACTGGAGACGAATTGAAATTCATCACAAATATTATTTCACTTGATTCGCACCAACGCCGCACGATCACCAATTCCTTCTCTTCATCGCTAGTTGCTTCGATGAAATTGCGGTCTTGGTTGAGAAGTGCTGGATGTGTCTTCCGTAAATTAATTAACTGACGATACCAATCCCAGAGAACTTTGTGCTTTCCTTGATTGCGTAATTCCCAATTTAGTTTAGACTTGAGGAAAGTTTCTGCCGATTCGGGATCTGGGGGATCATCTGCATAGTGAAATGCTTCAAATTCTTCTTTGCGTCCGGCTCGAACTGCTTGAATCAAATCGGGATCGGAGTGACTGACAAAGTAAATGAAGGGTGCAGTTTCGCCGTATTCTTCTCCCATAAATAACAGGGGTAAGTTAGGCGATAGCAGCACAGCGCCAGCGGCTAACTTTAATCCTTCAAAAGAGATCCGCTGGCTAAGGCGTTCTCCTTTCATTTGATTGCCGATTTGATCGTGATTCTGAATGCAGATTGTAAACTGTGATAAAGGGCGATCGCGGCAAGATACGCCATGAAATCTCTTGCGGTGTGGTGCGTACTTCCAATCGTAGACAAAAGTATCACTATAAGCTTTTGCCAAATCAGCACATTTCCCAAAATCTTGATAATATCCTTGGCGATCGCCTGTCAACAGTGTATGCAATGCGTGGTGAAAATCATCACTCCACTGAGCATCGAGTCCATATCCACCCAATTCTGCCGGACGAATTATTCGCGGATTATTCATATCGCTTTCGGCTATCAGATGGCGTTTCCATCTTTGCCCTTGTTGTGAGAAATGATGAACTGCTTCCGCCAATTCCCACAAAAAATGCTTCGCTCCCAAGTCATAAATTGCTTGAATGGCATCCAGGCGCAATGCATCAATGTGGAATTCGCCCAACCAGTAAAGCGCATTTTCAATAAAATAATTTCGCACGCCCTGACTATGGGCATCGTCGAAATTCATCGCTTCGCCCCACGGCGTTTTATAGGTTTTAGTAAAGTAGGGCGCGAACTGACTCATATAATTGCCTTCCGGCCCAAAGTGGTTATACACCACATCCAGCACAACGGCGATGTTATTTTGATGGCAAGCATTTACCAGTTGCTTGAGTTCGGCTGGACTACCGTAGGAATTTTGGACAGCATAAGGATAAACGCCATCATAGCCCCAGTTGCGATATGCCAGAGATGCTTCAATATGAGTGTCTCCCGGAACCTGGGAGATGGGCATGATTTCAATGGCGTTAATTCCCAGTTCTCTCAGTTCTGGTAAACGGGGAATGATGGCGGTAAAAGTTCCTTCCGGCGTGAATGTCCCAACATGAACTTCGTAGAAAATCATTGATTCCACAGGAATCCCAGTCCACCCTTCATCAGTCCACTCAAAATCATGATCGACAATTTGCGACGGCCCATGCACCCCTTCCGGTTGATACTGCGACGCCGGATCGGCAAAGTTGTCTTGGCCATTCAAGACATACCGATAAAGCGTACCCGGATACACATCGTTGACTTTCGTGTGCCAGTATCCCTCAGATTGAGTCTTGAGGGGAATTAACTGCTGTTCTGGCGTCAAAATTTTTACCGTGACGCTATCTAATAGCGGAGACCAAACTGTAAATTCACACTCTCCGTTGCCCAAGTAGTTAGCACCAATTTTCACGCAGTATCCTCCCATCAGTTCCAGTTTGTTGTGCCGAATTATGGCGCGATTGCAAATGTCATTGATTGCACAATATTTACAAACACGCCAGATAGCATAATGGTTGGTCTACCAGAGTTTTTGCTAGCATCTGGAGGCGGATTTTTGACCAGAATAAATTCAGTCTAATGACAAATGTGGGAGAAATGACGGAGAAAAAACCGGACATTCGTAGGGTAGCACGGCTGTTCACTCCTACGGCTTGCAGCTACCATCCACACAGTATGCCGATTGATATGTATTAGAACGCTTACCAAATATGGTGTAGCGGTTATCGCGGATTTGTTCGTAAAAGCGATCGCCTGCCCATTTCACCCCCGGCAATGCTCGATAAGCGTCTACAAATATACTTCCTGCTGGCAATAAGCGCCCAATTTCTTCTGCGGCGTTACTACCTTGCCAACGTCTTTGAGGTTGATTGCCATCAATTAAAATCATTCCCTGTTCGCAATCTTGGGCTGAAATTCCCCACTGTAAAAGTGTTTGCTCATCTTGCATAGGACTGTAGCGAAACAACTTTCCTTGGTCTAAGGTTTCTAGCAATTGCACTAGGGTAACGCAGAGATTACAATTTCCGTCGTAGATTACGTAATAATTCATAAAAATAATGGCTCATTTGGCAATTGAATTGTCGGATGTGTCTAAAACACAGCTTTGGTATTCTAGCTTAGAAAACTGTAGCGATCGCTCCTACCTTACCGAAACCAATCTCCAGTTCAAATATGCATAATGTCATCTAGCTTAAGTTGTAAATTTGGCAAGACATCAGAAGAAATATTATCTCCTAAACGATATTGTTGTTGCTGGTACACACCATTCACTAACTGACAAACGGTAAAGGTTGGTTGTTTGGGATTGCCGATAAACTGCAAGCCACCCAAGCCACGAAAATCCACAATCCAATATTGTGGGATGTTAAGAAAAGCGTATTCTTCCACTTTTCTTGCATAATCGTCTTGCCAATTAGTACTCACAACTTCAGCAACAAGCTTAATAGTACTGCCGTTACAAATAATCGGTTCTTTTTGCCAAAGCGGTTCTTTACTAAGTTCGGCTTTATCTAAAACAATTACATCAGGACGCAGTGCTGTCGCTTCAGCCGCAGGTGGTTTTATCAGACAAGTTTTTGGAACTAGCCAGTTGAAATTAGAATTAAAAATTTCGACATAGATTCTACCTGCAATACTACCTGCAATAGCTTCGTGTGGCCCTGTAGGTTCCATGTCTCTTAATTGCCCGTCGATTAATTCGTAGCGTGTATTGTCACCATATTGGGCGATAAATTCCTCAAAGGTAAGTAGCTTGGGCGAGGTGTAGGTCATTATGTTTTGACTTGACGTAGGCTTATTGTAACGAAAGTATTATCAAGCAAAACTACCATGAGGCGGCGAATTAATTGCGTAAGCATAGCCCGCACTTCTCTACGTTCGCGCAGCGTGTCGCAGACAGACGCTCCGCGTAGCTTGCTTCCCCGGAGGGGTACGACAAAGCTACTTCTCTGCGAGAGGCTGCGCCAACGACTGCGCTCAGTACAAGTCAGTGACCACCGCAGGCATCGCTCTTGTCTAACTAAACCAGTGCGAAGTAAAACGAGGCTGTATTAACGTAACAGGTCGATGTATTAACATAACAAGTCGATGCATTAACATAACGGGTCGATGCATTAACATAACGGGTCGATGCATTAACATAACAGGTCGATGTATTAACATAACAGGTCGATGCATTAACATAACGGGTCGATGCATTAACATAACAGGTCGATGCATTAACATAACGGGTCGATGCATTAACATAACGGGTCGATGCATTAA